>DQGZ01000040.1 GCA_003531345.1 Alphaproteobacteria bacterium
ACTACACTATTATTTCTGAAGAGGCGGGGGTTATAGAAGGTTCAGATAAAAAATTTACATTCTACATTGACCCTATTGATGGAACTACAAATTTTATGCATGGTTTGCCATTTTTTGCAATTTCAGTTGCAGTATATGAGAATGTTGCAGGCAAGAATATGCCAGTGGTTGGTGTGGTATTTAACCCGATATTTGATGAATTTTATTATGCAGAAAAAGGTTATGGTGCTTTCTGTAATAAACGCAGGCTTTTTGTTTCAGGAAGAAAAGATCTAGATGAGTCATTATTTGCTTCTTATGTTGCAAGGAATAACCAGCAATATAGAGAAAGAGACCTTAAAGTTCTTACTGGAACAAAGCTTCATAGCCGTATTTATGGCTCCGCTGCTTTGGAGCTTGCCTATGTGGCGGCAGGAAAACTTGATGGTATGTGGCATTTTAACCTGAAATCGTGGGATCTAGCCGCTGGTATATTATTAGTGCAGGAGGCAAGAGGTGTAGTAACCGAGATAAATGGTGGGAGCGAATATCTGGAGTCTGGAAGTATAGTTGCTGCCAATGCAAACCTTCATGAAACGCTAAGAAAAGAAATTAACCGATGCATTTCTTAATTGTAACAATTATCATATCACTAATTTCTTTTTCTGTTCTTGCGCAGGTTCCAGCAAGTATGCAGCATTCATCTGACAGCTCAATTGATTCAATAAGGCGCTCCTTACAAAACCCAGTGCAAACTCCGCCGCAGGCGGTAGGGCAGGTTGAACCTCCCTTGCAGCAGCCTTACACCCAGCAACCACCTGATAATGAGCCATACGAAGACCCATTTTCATATGTTGAGGAGCAGGCGGGGGATATAAATGGAGTTGGTGATCAGAAAATGGAAGTAATGGAAATAAAATCACTGGATTCAGTTATAAATGATATTGAAAAGATAGAAAATGCAGTAGGTGCTGCTGTTGAAAAACAGAATGAATCCACCCAGAATAATGATCTAAAAGAAGGATTGGTTAAAAAACAGAAAAACATACTGGTTCTGGGAGATGAAAAAGATGTTTGGATGCCTAAACTTGCAGCCAAAAAATCAGATAAAAACCTCCTAAGAATAACATATGAGAAGGATATTTTTTCATTAAGTGATGTTGACAAGATAGCAATTGATTCAATGGTTAAAATGGCTGATGAGAATAAAGTTACCGAACTGGTTATCTCAACATTTGCATCAAAGCGTCAATCTGCCCAGAAAGAAAGGGAGTTTGCCCTTCTTAGGGCGTTGAAATTAAGGGAATATCTGAAAAGCAATAAATTTAATGTTGATAAGGTGGTTTATAAAGTGGTAGAGTCAAGAAATAATAAAGATAATGTTGACTATATTGATGTTGACAAAAAGTAAAAATTACAATTATTTAAACCTGAACTAATTTTAAAAAATTACAAGTATGAAAAAATTTTTAACACTTACAGTATTATTGGCTTTAGCTGCTACGGCTTGCGCCCCTCAATATGGTCCTAACAGAACAGCTCAGTCAGGGGTTGGTGGAACGGGTATCAGTAAGGAGAATATTGGCATGGTAGCTGGTGCTTTGGGTGGCGCTTTTGCTGCGCAGGGTGTAGGTAAAGGTAAGGGTAACACGCTTGCAATTGCAGGTGGCACTATTTTAGGTGGTTTACTGGGTAGTTCTATCGGCGCATCACTTGACAGGGCTGATATGGCATATGCTAACAGTTCAACTCAAAATGGTCTTGAACAAACTAGTGATGGTGTAACTTCAACATGGAGAAACCCAAATACTGGAAATGCAGGAACAGTTACGCCAGTAAATACTTATAAAACTTCTAGTGGTCAATATTGTAGGGAATTTACCCAGACGGTTATGATTGGTGGCAGAAATGAGAGTGCATCTGGTACTGCGTGCAGGCAGCCAGATGGAACTTGGAGAATTGTAAACTAGCATTTTAGTAATATTAATAACTACATCTATTATGACAGACGAACTGAATTTTCCTAAGGCTGGGCTAATGAAAGGTAAGAAGGGCCTTATAATGGGTGTTGCCAATGATAAATCAATTGCTTGGGGAATATCTGCGGCACTTGCGGCAAATGGTGCTGAACTGGCATTCTCATATCAGGGGGAAGCTCTTTTAAAGCGTATAACACCACTGGCTCAAAGCCTTGGTTCTGATACGGTTATTGAGTGTGATGTTACAAAGTCAGAGTCGATTGAGAATCTTTTTAAAACACTAGAAAAAAAATGGGGAAAAATTGATTTTCTTGTGCATTCTATTGGTTACTCAGACAAAAATGAACTACGTGGGAAATATCTGAACACAAGTTTGCAGAACTTCCTTAATACAATGCACATATCATGCTTTTCATTTACTGAAGTTGCAAAGCATGCTTACAATATGATGAATAATGGTGGTTCTCTTCTAACCCTATCTTATTATGGTGCAGAAAAGGTTATGCCGCATTATAACGTAATGGGTGTTGCTAAAGCGGCGCTTGAAATGTCTGTTAAATATCTTGCAAAAGATATGGGTGACAGGAATATCCGTGTAAATGCAATATCTGCGGGACCAATGAAAACCCTTGCGGCATCAGGCATTGGTGACTTCAGGCTGATATTCAAGTGGAATGAATATAATTCACCTCTTAAGCGTAATATTACCCTTGAGGATGTTGGCGGTTCAGCATTATATTTTCTTTCCAGCCTTTCATCAGGTGTTACTGGTGAAGTTCATCATGTTGATTCTGGCTACCATGTTATTGGCATGAAAGACGAAAATGCACCAGACCTGACAATACCTTCTCACCAATAATTTCTATTTTTCTATTTTAGGTTGACCCCTTAAAAACTTTTAGGCACAACTGACTTAAAATATTTTTCGTAATAAAATGAAATTCATCCTTGGGTTAATTATAGTTTTTGGTTCAGTTATTTCTGGGTATGTTCTGCACCACGGTAATCTGAAAGTTCTTTGGCAACCAACAGAGTTTTTGATAATTTTTGGTGCAGGCATAGGATCATTTATAGTTGGTAATCCAACCCATGTGATATTTAAAACCTTAAAAGGTTTTAAATTGCTTTTCAAAGGTGGACATGTTTACACTAAACCTCAATATCTGGAATTGTTAATGTTTCAGTATAGCATTTATAAATTCACGAAAACCAAAGGTATGCTTGAAATTGAGCAGCATATTGAAAAACCTGAAAGTAGTGACTTATTCAAAAAATTCCCTGGAGTATTAGCAAACCACCATGCAACTGATTTTATGTGTGACTATGTCAGGATGATGACCATGGGTGTTGATGATAAATATCAACTTGAAGATATGATGAATAAGGAGCTTGAAGACCACCATCATGAAAATCATGAAGTTTCGCATGCAATTACCATAGTAGGTGATGCTTTCCCAGCGCTAGGAATTGTAGCGGCAGTTCTAGGGGTTATTATAACTATGGGTTCCATTGCAGAGCCCCCAGAGATTTTGGGTGGTTTAGTTGGTGCGGCGTTAGTGGGAACATTTGTTGGTGTATTGCTTTGCTATGGTATTTTTGGCCCAATGGGAGGTATGCTAGGAAAATATTATGAAGAAGAGCATAAATATTATGAGTGCCTGAAACTTGGCTTATTAGCTCATATACAGGGTAATGCACCAACTATTTCAGTTGAATTCGCACGTAAGGTTATACCTAGTGATGTAAGACCTACATTTAAAGAGGTTGAAGAAGAGATACAAAAAGGTTAAGGGAAGTTGTTTTATAAATTAATCTAACAGTTTCTAATGAATAAAGGCAATTTCAGGCCAGTAAAGTTTTACGAAACATGGACTTTTGTAATATTAGTTTGCATAATATTACCAATTTGTTTCAGGGCTTTTTTATACTCTCCTAGGCATATCCCTTCCAGCTCTATGAAGCCTACTCTTTTGATTGGTGACTATATTTTCATTTCTAAATTTGCTTATGGGTTCGGTAAATATACCTTTCCGTTTGGTGATAAGATAAACTATTTTGAAGGTAGGATAGGTGGAAGCAAGCCAAAGAGGGGCGATATAATAGTATTCAGGCCACCAAATGATCCACAGACGGACTATATAAAAAGACTGATAGGGCTTCCTGGCGATACAATTCAAATGAAGAGTGGCAGGTTGATTCTAAATGGTGAGGTTTTGCCTAACAAAAGAAGAGAAGACTTTCTGGAAGATAAGGCTGACGGAACAAAATATAATGTCAAACGTTATAGAGAGACCCTGCCTAACGGTGTAGAATATGAAGTGCTGGATGAAGTAACGGCTGGTCCAGCAGATGATAGTGAAGTTTTTACTGTACCTGAAAACCACTATTTTTTTATGGGTGACAATCGTGATAATTCAGCAGATAGTAGGCTGAATATTGGATATGTTCCTGAAGAAAATCTAATAGGTAAGGCTGAGGTCATATTATTTTCCAATGAGTATAATTTTCTGGAAATATGGAACTGGGTAAGAGGCTTCAGGGAAAATAGATTTATTATTGATTTATATGATGAATAATATTGCAAGTCTGGAAAGTTTAATTCGCTACGAATTTAAGAATAAACATCTTCTGTATCAGGCGCTGACCCACCCAAGTGCCAATAAAAAAGGTCGGGAGATAGACTATGAAAGGCTTGAATTTGTTGGTGATTCTGTGCTTTCATTGGTTATAAGTGAAAGTATATATTATCTCTACCCGCAGGAAAAAGAGGGGTCTCTGGCAAAAAGAAGGTCAGCTATAGTTTGTAAAGACTCGTTAGCGCAAATTGCAAAAGATATTGGTTTAGGTGAATATCTGATACTTGGTACGGGGGAGCATCAAAGTGGTGGTAGGCAAAATCTGGCAAATCTTGAAAACTCTCTGGAAGCTTTGATAGCGGCGGTATATTTTGATGGTGGTTTGCGTGCAGCAAAAGAATTTATTAATAATTTTTTTGCAAAATATATAAACCAGATGAAAAAACCCCCGAAAGACGCAAAATCAACTTTACAGGAGTGGGCTCAAGGTAAGGGGCTTGGGCTGCCAAAATATGAAATGATTTCAATCACTGGTCCATCACATGAGCCATTGATAGAAATAAAACTTGAGATAGATAATCATACGAAAATTTCAAAGGCCTCATCAAGGAAAGAGGCTGAAAGACTTGCGGCAGTTGAAGTTCTAAAAGAAATGGGTCTATTTAATGAGGATGAATAATAGTCAGGAAAAAAAATGTTCAGTCATAGCAATATGTGGTAGCCCTAATGCTGGTAAGTCAACATTGCTAAATTCTATCATGGGTAAGAAGGTAAGTATTACTTCAAATA
>DQGZ01000034.1 GCA_003531345.1 Alphaproteobacteria bacterium
GGTAATAAAGGCGAATATACCTATCAGAATTAATGCGAAAATAAGCCCTAATTCTTCAACCGCTACTGGGAATATGAAGTCTGTATGGCAGTCAGGTATGAATTCCTTATACTTGCCCTGCCCTGGCCCCTGCCCCAAAATACCTCCATTCTTTATCGCCTCTATTGATTTTACGGTCTGGTAGGAGTCACTGCCGCCATTACCAATGAAGGAATCAACACGGTTCTTTACAACATCTAAAAAGAAATATCCTGCGACCATGCCTAAAATGCCCAGAATAGCAATTACAATAACTATTACCATGCTGAAACCAACTACCATCATCTGAGTGAACCAGATAGCCACCATGTTGACCACCATACTGAAATCAGGCTGCCTGACGATAAAAACGCAAATTAAGGCGCAAACTATAAATGACAGGGTAAAGCCAGGGAAATTCTCATCACGGTATTTCCTTGTAAGCAGCCAAGCTATTAATACCGCAAAAAAGGGTTTTAAAACTTCTGTCGGCTGTATTGAAACTGGCCCAAGATATACCCAGCGTTGTGACCCCTTGGTTTCATAGCCAAAGAACTCCACCCCGACAAGCAGCGCAAAGCAGGCAAAAAAGCCAAGTACCGCAATACGGCGTGCGGTGGCAACCTGAAGGGTGGAGAACCATATCATCACGCAAAAGCCTACAATAATATAAGCAAGCTGCCTGTAAACAAAGTGAAATGAGCTTACATTGATGCGCTTGGCAACTATAGGGCTTGCAGCCATAACCAGAGCAATACCAATAATGATAAGAATAGTATAGCTGACAAACAGGGGTTTATCTATGGTTGACCACCACGTAGTTTGAATTTTACGCCTTGCCTTTTGGAGTTTCATAGAAGCCTTTATACTAAAATTGCTACATAATTTTATTGAGTTATAATCATTTTCATAGTTTTAAATCATTTTTTTTGGCAAAATTTTAAAAAACCATATATTCCACGAAGTTATGGAACAAGTTAACAACAAAATTAATGCGCTGAAAATCACGGTTGTAAAATTCGTGATAATATTCAGCCTGATAATAGTTGCGGCAAATACTATTATCCTAGCCTTCAGGGGCTACCAGAGTTACTACCGAATAATTGAAGATGCAAAACTAGACATAGACAGGTTCACCAGAAATATCTCAGACCACATTGAATTGACCTTTATCGCTGTTGACGTACTACTGAAAAGAGCTGTTGAGAAGCACCATTCCAACCTATTATTCGGAAACAGCTTAAGGCAGGACACCCATAATAATATAATTTCCTGGGTAAATGAAACACCCCAGATCTCAGCTATGCTGATGACTGATGAGAATGGGCAAGTAACTGAAATATATCGTAAGCCAGGATTTAAAACATGGATGGAAGGTTATGACAATGTTGATACTCAAGCCTTTTTTACCAAACATGTTGACGAAATTGATGACATATTTATTGGCTACCAGAAGTCTTTCCTGCGGGATAATTCAGGATTTGTTATATTAAGCAGAAGGCTGAACAAGCTTGATGGCAGCTTTGATGGGGTTATCATGGCTGCAGTCAATGTTGATTATGTTTCAACATTTTTTGAATCACTGGAACAGAATAAACAAACCAAGCTGATATTAAGGCATAGTGATGGTAATTTTTTAATTACCCCAAAAGAGCTTAACCCCAAAAACGAGAAAATAGAAATATCAAATGGTTTAAGAGATATATTTTCTGCATCAGAGAATAGAAAGGATAAGGTTTACATCAGGAAGATAGATAAGGCTTATGATGGAAAATTGCGAATATATTCGTTTTACGAACTTTCCAATATGCCACTTCAGATATCCCTGATATTTTTTGGAACGGACATATTGAACGCATGGAAAAGTGAGCGTTTTTCTGACTTAGTGTTTTATGTAATATTCCTTTTATTTGTGGTTATTGTTGCATTCTTTTCAATTGAGCTAGCAAAAAAAGTTCATAAATTACGCATATCAGAGGCACGCGCACTGGCTGCCAGCAAGGCAAAGTCAGACTTTCTGGCGAATATGAGCCATGAACTAAGAACACCTTTAAACGCTATAATAGGGTTTTCCGAAATGCTTTTTGAGCAATATTTCGGCGAAGTGAACGCCAAGCAGAAAGAGCGCCTGAAAGATATTCATAGTTGCGGCAACCACCTACTTTCGGTTATTAATGATGTACTTGAGTTTTCAAAGGGGCAGGCTGGAAAGATGGAGATAAACCCTGAAATGGTAACCATGAAAAGGCTTATTGACGAAACTGTCAGGATATTTGAAGATAGGGCAGAGATTCAAGGCGTAACTATGGTAGTAAGTGTTGCGGATGATGTACCTGTTATTTTTATTGATAAAAGGAAAATAAAACAGGTTCTGATCAACCTTATTTCGAACTCGCTTAAATTTACTGAACGCTCTGGGCTGGTTGAAATAAGAACGGAAATAAGTGATAAGAAGGAGGTGGTAATATCTGTGCGTGATACTGGCGCTGGTATGGATGAGCTTGATATTCCAAAAGCCCTTTCAGCCTTCGGGCAGGTTCATAAAGACAGCACAAAGGGCGGAACTGGGCTAGGCTTGCCATTATGTAAAATATTTGTTGAGCTGCATGGCGGTGAGCTGATCATAAAATCTAAAAAGAATGTAGGCACAACTGTAACAGTTATATTGCCAAATTCAGTAATACTTATGGCAAATGAACCATAAGTTCACCACAAATTAGTTTTCATATTATATTGCTGCCTTTACCTGCATTAATAAGTAAGAATGAAAAAGATTTTTGGCACAATCACACTCAAGATATTGATACCGCTTGTATTACTTGGCATATCAATAAGTTTTTTTACATTTTTTATTGCAGGTAATTCCCCGAAGGGTGAAGATTTAAGCACCTTGCTCGTAATACTTATCACAGAGTTACTTCTTATATCTTTTGCCACCTGCTATCTTATAAACCGCCATATAATTTCCAAGATCCACAAATTTAAAGATTTTTTATATAAACGCTCGCTTGGGGAACGAAACAGAATATTGGAAATTGAAGGAAAGGATGAACTATACGACCTCTCCTGTATGTTCAACCAGATGTTTGAAGCAAATGACCAATATGAATACCAACTACTGGAAGCAGATAAAGAACTAAAGAAAAGAAATGAGTTTATTCAGACAGGAATTGATGTAAGCAAAGTAGCATTATGGGACTGGAATTTTATTGATAACACCATCTGGTATACACCTTATTTCAAGGAAATGCTTGGCTATACTGACGAAGAATTACCCAATGATATCTCCACATTTGAAAGGCTTATCTCTAAGGAAGATATTGAGCCAAGCAATAAGCTTATGGAAGAATGCAAAAAAACTGGCAGGGATTATGAAAAACTTTCAAAGTTCATCCATAAAAACGGCTCAGAGCGTTTTATACTATGCCGAGCAAAAGTTATAATGAAAGATAATATTGCAGTTCGTGCTATTGGCTCACACACGGATGTAACGGAAATAAAAATAAAGGAAACGCAATTACTGGAAAACGCCATTAGGCTTGAATTGCAGTCTTCTGAGTTACAAAAATCAAAAGAGCAGGCAGAAGTTGCCAACCGTTTAAAGTCAGAATTTCTGGCGAATATGAGCCACGAAATAAGAACGCCAATGAACGCAATTGTAGGTATGGCAACCCTGCTTTCAAAAAATGAAAATCTTGACCATGAGTCAAAGTCTTATGTTAAAACTATGATAGGCGCTTCAGAAAACCTTCTGGAGATAGTTAATGATATTTTAGATTTTTCAAAAATTGAAGCTGGTAAAATTGAACTGGAAAATGTTTCATTTGATATGCAAAGGCTGGTTGAAGATGTGGCAGACCTTATTTCAGTAAAGACACGTGATAAGAAACTGGAGCTACTTATCAGATATTCCCCGCTTACGCCACGTTATTTCATAGGTGACCCCTCACGCATAAGGCAGATATTTATGAATCTTATCTCTAATTCCGTTAAATTTACCCATGAAGGGCATATTGCCATTGATGTACGGTTGCAGGATATAAAACAAGGGCATGCAATGCTGCGCTGTAGTGTTAAAGATACTGGAATTGGCATTTCAAAAGACAAGCAGGGCTTAATATTCAATAAGTTTGATCAGGCGGATAATTCCACCACCAGAAAATATGGCGGTACGGGGCTTGGACTTGCCATTTGCCGTGAATTGACCCATATGATGGGCGGTGAAATTGGCGTTTATTCTACCCCTGGTGCTGGCTCTAATTTCTGGTTTACACTGAAGGTCAGGCTGGATAATGACATTGAAGCAGATAAGAATTTAACACAAAATAAACAACCACTAACAGGGAAAAGGATACTTATATTTGATGATGTTGTTACTTCACAGAATATACTGGTTGAAAATATAGAAAGCTGGGGAGCTGCTTACGCACAATCATCAAGTATTTCTTCATCACTGGATATACTTAGCAAAGGGGATAATTTTGACCTGATAATAGTTTCACTGGGAATGCAGCCTTCAAATAATGCAGAAGAAATTTTTAAAATGCTGCAAATATCCAATAAAAAAATACCCTTTATACTTATATCTTCATTGTGTGAACAAAGTGAGTCTGAACTTGCTGAAAGAACGGGCTATATTGGCTATTTTACAAAACCATTAAGCCTTGATGCGCTTAAGCTTGGCATTACCACAATTTTTGAGCGTATAAAAAATAACCAGCCACCTGTTTTCATAACAAGGGCAAATGTAACTTCAGTAAAAGAAAACAACTCTGGCAATGATCAAAAAAATATCGCTGATGAAGTTAACCTAAAAGGAAAAGAGATATTGGTAGTGGAAGATAACAGCGTTAACCAGCTTGTTGTAGTTAAAATGCTTGATAAATTCGGAGTAAAAACAACCATAGCCAATGACGGCGGAGAAGCGGTTGGAAAAATAAAGCGCAAAAAATTTGACCTGATATTTATGGACTGCCAAATGCCCAACATGGACGGCTATGAGGCAACTAAAGTTATCCGTGAAATAGAATTTGCCAACCGTCAACCACGCACCCCAATAGTTGCACTGACCGCTAACACCATAGCTGGTGATGCCGAGAAATGCCTTGCCTCAGGTATGGATGATTATCTGGGTAAGCCAGTGCGATTAAACGAACTTGAAGCCAAACTTAGAAAATGGCTTGCCACCAGCCTTGAAGATGCAGCTTTCGGCGGGCACCTTTAGCCCCCCCTAACCTGCCCTTTACCCTTAACTATATACTTAAACGTGCATAATTGTGCAGGGCCAACAGGGCCACGGGCGTGCATTTTACCAGTTGCTATACCAATTTCACCACCAAAGCCGAATTCACCGCCATCTGCAAACTGGGTGGAAGAATTATGGATAACTATTGCACTGTCAACTTCATTCAAAAAGCGCTCCGCCAGCTTTTTATCATTGGCAATTATTGCGTCCGTATGGTGTGAGCTGTATTTTTTTACAAATTTAAGCCCCTCTTCAAAATTCTTTACCACCTTAACTGCAACTATAGAATCAAGATATTCCGTCTCCCAGTCTGCTGCTTTGGCTTTTTTGAAGCGTTTATCAAGTTTAATTGCTTTTTCATCCGCCCTTATCTCGCAGCCTTTTTCAATTAGTTTTTCTGCAATTTTTGGTAGATGAGTCTTTAATATTTTTTCGTCTATCACTATCGTTTCCGTAGCACCGCAAACACCAGTGCGGCGCATTTTAGCATTCACCACTATATCAACCGTCATTTTTACATCCGCTGAGGAGTGTATGTAAGTGTGGTTATTACCCTCTAAATGCTGAAACATTGGTATTTTAGAGCCTTCAATAACTTTTTTTACCAGCCCTTTGCCACCACGAGGAACTATCACATCAATATATTCCACCGCATTCAACATCACATCCACTGCCTCCCTGTCTGAAAAAGGTATCAGGGTTATTACGTCTTTATTTATTCCAGCAGCTTTCAAACCCGCCTTTAAACAATCTGCTATCGCCAGTGATGAATTTATACTTTCCGAGCCACAACGCAGTATTGCCGCATTACCAGACTTCAAACACAAAGCACCAGCATCTGCCGTAACATTCGGGCGAGACTCAAATATAATACCAATAACCCCCAGAGGTGTTGATATACGGTTTATTTCAAGACCGTTGGGGCGTTGCCATTTTTCCAGTACTCTGCCGACGGGATCAGGCAGTCTGGCGACTTCTTCCAGCCCTTTGGCGATTGCCTCAATGCGCTTTTCATCAAGCATCAGCCTGTCTAAAAAAGCCTTGGTTTGACCTTTTGCTGCGGCAGATTTTACATCCTTAGCATTAGCTGCAATTATTTTTTTAGAGTTTTTCCTTATCTGCTTTGCAGCTTCAAGCAATGCCTTATTTTTCTTTGCAGCAGGCAAAGTTGCAAGTTCAGTTGCAGCAAGTTTTGCTTTTTTGCATATCTCAATAACTTTATTTTTTATGGTCATAAATAATTATCTTGCTCTACAGAGGTATGTACAATTGCTGTCATAACTACCAGCTATACTCAACGGTGAATTGCAGGCGCTCTTTTGATTTTGCAGGGATTTTCATTGGGAATGATATGAGGTTCTCGGTAAGTTTTTCATAGATTTTGGTCTGATCCACTATTTTCCAGTTCTGGTTATTCATCTGCTCCGCAACATTTACAACAACCTCCTTATCCTTCGAATTTTCAAGCTCAACCACTACAGAGTATGAACCCTGCCTGCGGTTATTGTCATATTTTTCGTTGGTTTGCGTGCGCCTTGCGCTAACATCAAACGCACTGCCTATGGTAAGATCAATTATATCTTTTTCTTTTTTCCCTTCAGTTATTGCTTCACCTATAGTTTCATAGCCGCCTTTACTGTCTTTTGTGTAGGCGATATATTTACCGCCAGCCAAAGCAAGCCCCAAGCCTTTTTCCATGGTATTTTCAAGGGTAAGAACAATATCAACACGGTTACTACCAGACATGCCGTTAAACACATATTTCTTTTTCAGAAGAATGTTTTTCTTATCATCAAAAAGCTTGATCTTTTTAAATGAATTTGCTGGTAAAGAAACATCTCTTTCAATGCTGAAACTATAGTAATCTGAAAGTTTCTGCTGATTCATTGAAAATGATTTTGGAGCGGCAACCATACTGTCCATTGCCATTTCTGCGCTGCCAACTCCACGCATCATTGGTCTTTGCAGCTGGTCAACTTCCTGATTTATATTGCCAGCAACCAGTTTCAGCTTAGAGTTTTCTACATCAAAACTTGTGGCGTTAACTATATTTGCCCAGCCTTCCAGCGTTGCTTTTATTTTATTATCGTCTTTTTCGTCATTGATGAATACCCCATATTGAGCTGACCAGTTAATACCAGATGTTTTGAAATTATATTCGGCGTTGAGCGGGTCTCCTTCTTTGCTGAATAACAGCCACTTAACACTGGATGACTGAGGTTTTGCGCCAGCATTGAAAGCTGATATACTGGCATAATTATTAATAACACGAACCCTGTTCTCATCTTCTTTTATTACCAACCTTGGGTTTGTTTCCAACAGAACTCCTTTATACACCTGCGCTCCACTGCCCTCATTGGCAACTACTTCAACCTCCCTACCAATATTATTTTGCAGTAGGTCAACCTGTATAGAGCGCTTTAAAGATATTTGCTGCTCTATAATTTGCAGGTCATCTGAAAGTTTTTTTAACTGTATGCTTGAAGGCTCTATTTCATCGGGTAGGTTATCTATACTGATCTCGTTATTGCCCTGATTTAACTCAGCTTCAATGGAATTAGTGATAACCGCAAAGCCTGGTACATTGCTATTATAATTACTATACCAGTTGTAGCTCCAGCTCTGTGGGCTGTTGCCATAAATAGTAATGGATTTGGTTTTCTGGCCATCAGCATTTTCCGCTATTGCAGCTATTGAAACGCTTGCAACCAGGATTGAGATAAGAACAATATTTTTTTTCATATATTTTATGATTTTTTTATTTTTTAAAA
>DQGZ01000171.1 GCA_003531345.1 Alphaproteobacteria bacterium
AGTTGTTATCAAAACCTCTGTAGATGCTACAAAAAAATACGGAACATCAGCTTCAGCAAGCCGTCTTATAACTGGCAATAATATATTATACTCAAAGCTGGAGCGGTCAGTCGCAAAACTTCACAACACAGAAAGTGCAACGATATTTTCTAGTGGTTATGCTGCAAATCTGGGAGTAATTAAAGCATTAATGGGGCAGGGGGATTTAATTGTTTTAGATAAGCTGGCTCATTCCTGTATGATAGAGGGGGCGCTTGCAAGCCGCGCAGAGGTAAAAAGGTTTTTACATAATAATTATGATGATCTGGAAAAAATATTAAGTGCTAATCACAAAAAATATAATAATATTTTAATATGTACTGAAAGCGTTTTCAGTATGGATGGTGACAGGGCGGACTTGAAAACTATTAGAAAAACAGCGAAAAAATATGGTGCATGGCTTTTGGTTGATTATGCGCATGATATAGAGATTTTTATAAAAAAACCTGTAAAGCCCTATAAAAATGAAATCAAGATGGGAACTTTTTCCAAGGCACTTGGATCACTTGGTGGGTATATTTCTGGAAGTAAAAAATTAATTGAATACATAAATTCCAAAGCGGCAACATTAATATATTCAACTGCTCTGCCACCTGCGGTTCTGGGGGCTTCATTAAAAGCTTTGGAGATTGCAGTAAAAAATAAAGAGCTGGCGAAAAAAGCGTTAGAGAATGCCAGATATTTTTTATCCGTAATTGCGAGTGAAAGCGAAGCAATCCATCGGAAAATAATTCTAGCTCGTAAGGATGAATTGCCACGTCGCTCTGCTCCTCTCAATGACGATACATCACAGATAGTTCCCATAATCATCGGTGATACTCAAAAAACCATCAAAATATCAGAAGTGCTTGAAAAAGAAGGGTTTTTAGTGCACCCGATAAAACCACCGACAGTGCCACAGAATACTTCACGCTTAAGGGTTTCATTTTCAGCTAGCCATACTAAAAAACAAATTGATGAACTGGCAAAAGCAATTATTGAAATAACTGCCAACAATTGATAATAGTTGGCAACTTATGGTATAATCAGCCATAATTTAATTAAGGAGTAAACCATGAGTTACGCAGTAGGAGAGCATTTTGAAAGTTTTATTAAAAAACAGGTGAAATCTGGCAGGTATAACAATGCCAGTGAGGTTGTACGTGAAGGTTTGCGACTGGTTGAAGAGCGTGAAATGAAATTACAGAAACTTCGAGAAGAGATAGAGGAGGCTATTGCTGGTGGGGGAGCACATACTGCTGAAGAAGCTCTTAGTGCTGTTCGTGCAGGGCTTAATAAATTAAAGAATTAGAATGAAATTAAAATTTTTAACAGCAGCAATACATAACCTTAAAGAAACTTCACTTTATATTACAGAGCGGGGTGGCAGCATTAATGTAGCTGACAATTTCATAGATAAGCTTATTCTAAATGTTCTCAACTAGCTGATAGTGAGCTTAAAATTGGTAGGGAAAGAGATAGGAAAGGGTGTAAGAAGTTACGCATATAAAAACTATATAATATTCTTTAGGTATGTTGATGATGTATTTCAGGTTGTAAAAATAACCGAAGGGCATAGAGATATTGAAAACCTGTTTGATAATTTTGATAATAAATAATGAATCTATTGCATAAAATATCTAGGAAGTTTTCAAAAAAAGCGGCAAAGTATGATGAGTATATTGATATACAGAAGATCACTGCTGACGAAGTTATAAAATTAATAGAAAAAAACTTAGAAAAAAACTCTACCATACTTGATATTGGCAGCGGCACTGGTTATTTTACCCAAGAATTAAATAAAAAATACAGTTTTATACAGCTTGATGCCGCTTTTGATATGTGTGAGAAGTCCAAGCCATTAGCAAGCGCGATAAATGCGGATATGCACATTTTGCCAATAAGGCAGCAAAGTTTTGATTGCGTTATTTCTTCATTTGCAATGCACTGGGCGGAAGATCTGCAAAAGGTTTTTAATGAAGTTTATGCTATATTAAAGCCACAAGGGTTGTTTATATTCTCAATTCCCATTCAAGAAAGTTTGAGGGAGATAAAAGAGGTGCTAGAACTGCAAAACCTATATAACATCATAAATGAATTCCATAATGAGGCTTTTGTAATTTCAGCACTTTCTAATTTTCAGGTCTTGCAAAAAATTCAGAAGAACGAAGTTCTGAAATATGATGGTCTTATAGATTTTCTGCGCCGTATAAAATCTATTGGTGCATCACAGAAATTAAATGATACTTCTAAGGTTACTAAATATGCAATAATTGATGCCTCAGAAATGTATGAAAAAAAATATTCCGATAATGCAGGCAAAATAAAAATATTTTGGAATAATTTATTTATCGTTGCAAGAAAGGTTTAGTCCGCAGTGCCATTGCGAACTAAAATTTAGTAGAATTTTATTATACAAATTTATTTATGTCAAAAATTCATATAATTTCATCAGGTACAGGGGTTGGTAAAACTCTTATTACCAGTTTATTATGTAAATATTTTAACGATAAAAAAATAAACTATATAGCTACCAAGCCGATAGTCTCTGGTTTTAAATTAGCCAATAAAAATGAAGACTTGTACCAGATAATTAATGCGGAAAATAAAAAATATTCCCTTGCCAATGTGAAGCGGCATTCAGCGCATCTTTTTAAATTTCCCCTCTCCCCTGATCAGGCGGCGGAGAAAGAAAAAGTAAATTATGCAACGGTAAAAACCCTCTCAGCATTCATAAAAAAACATGATAAAAAATATGATAAAGTTTTGATAGAGGGGGTGGGGGGAGTTTGCGTTCCATTAAATAGATCAGAAACTTATCTGGATTACCTGATTAAAGATTTTAATAAAAAAAATGATAAAATAATTTTAGTGTTAGGTTCTTATCTAGGTTCATTAAGCCACTCCATAACAACGCTTAAAACTCTTGAAAATTCTAGACTTAACCCCGCATTTATTGTAGTTACACAAAGTTTGAAAAAAGATTGCGAATTATACATAGATATTGCAGCAACAATTAAATCGCTTTCAAATTTCACATCTGTAAATATAATCGGGTTAGACAACCTAACCAAGCGGAATGAAGCGAAAGCTTTGAAAGTTTTTTATGAGCGAATTTCTAAAGAAAATATCTGAAAAGTTAACGCCAACCCAGCCAGCGGCGGGAAGTATCCGTTATGCTGGTTTTAACATAAGGGTATTGGCAACCATGATAGATATGATGGCGTTGCTGCTGATACTTATGCCATTTGTTTATCTTATGCCAAAGCCTGAAGTTTCTCCCCCTCCAGCGGAGGTCAGTGAGGCATTATATCAATTCCAGAATCAAGAAATAACCAATGATGAATTTGTCGAAAAAATAATGCCTTATTTTAATGAAAAAGTAATGCCAAGGCTTGTGGCGCTTTCATCTATAAACCTTGCAATTTTTTCAGTACTGATGCTGGTATTATGGAAATACACTGATTCCAGCCCAGGTAAAAAGCTTTTAAAATTGAAGATAGTTAGCATTCCTGATTTTGAAAAGCCAACTACTTTCCAATATATACTCCGCCTGATTGGTTATATTATCGCTTCAATTCCATTGGGGTTAGGTTTTTTATTAATAGGGTTTAACCGTAAAAAACAGGGTCTGCATGATATGCTGGCGGGAACAACAGTGATACACTCCACCCCGTTTGACCCCATAGCAGAAAGTAAAAAACTGAAATTTCAGGCGTTATTATTGATGGTTGCTATACTTGCGCTGGTCATAATTTACAATGTGAAGAAAGGCTAAGTGTACGTACAAAAAACAATAAAGTATTAGTTGATAGCGGCAGTGCTTGAGTGAACAGCAAACTTTATTGAAGCAGCTCCTTAACACCCAAATTATCTATTAGTCTGGTTTTGCCTATATAGGCCGCAGCGAATATGCGGGTTTGTGGGGTGTATTGCTTTTCTATTTCCAGCGTCAGGCTATTCCTGAATTCAATATAGTCAACCCTTGTGAAGCCAAGGCTTAACAACTCCGTTTTGTCATTATTGCTGATGCTGGAAATTCCTGCACTTTTTAAATTCTGTAATTTTTTCTTTATAAAAACATTAAGCTTTCTGGCTATTGCCAGCTCATCATCAGAGAGGTAAACATTGCGGGAGGAGAGAGCAAGCCCATATTCATCACGTATGGTAGGCACGCCAATTGTTTGTATGTTTTTTATATCTTCTGCCAGCTTTTTTATGATGAATAATTGCTGGAAATCTTTTTCACCAAAAACGGCAATATCTGGGGTAACTATATTGAATAATCTGCTTACCACCTGCACCACACCTGCAAAATGCCCAGGGCGGAATGCACCGCAGAGTATATTATAATATTTTTCTATATCAGAGGGTGCTATTTTGTTGGAAGGCTCATGACCACTACCAGAGGGATATATCTCCTCAATTTTAGGTAGAAAAACTGCATCACAGCCTGTTTCTGTCAGTTTTGCAATATCTTCGGTTTCTTTGCGTGGATATTTTGAGAGATCCTCATTTTTGCCGAACTGGGTTGGGTTTACGAATATTGATGCAACAACAATATCCGCCTTTTGCTTCGCCTGCGTTACCAGATGTAAATGCCCTGCATGCAATGCACCCATTGTTGGCACAAAACCAATGGTTTTACCTTGACTTTTAGCCTCCTGAATGAAAGACCTCAGGTCAGATATTTTTTTGAAGATACGCATTATTAATGATAAAAAACGAAATATAA
>DQGZ01000130.1:0-4307 GCA_003531345.1 Alphaproteobacteria bacterium
ATTTTGCAAGTGTGCTTAAAGTAAAATAGAAGAAAATTTAATTCTACTACCTTTTGCTATTATTCAGGCAGCAATATCCCTGATTTTTAATTATATTATATTTCTTCATTTTATTGGGTAAATGGTTGCAGTTTATTATAAACCCAGGAGAGTTATATTCATCCATGAATTTTAACAATTTCTTATCATCAAAACTTTTGATTTTATTGTAGAAAATATTGGTAATATATTGAAAATTCATGGGAAATTTTGTTGTTCTCAATACTGGGTATGTATAATCATCAACTATCAGGTTTTTAGTTTCGCTTACTGGCGGCAAACCGCATTGTTTATAAGTATCAAATATTACCTGTTTCCTTAAAGAGAAATCACCTGTTGGAATAAGTACCATAAATTTATTTTGTCCTCTTGCCTTGATTGACTCAGCTTGGGTAAAATAAGGATGGTATTTTATAAGCAGAAAAAATGTACTAATAGTAAAAATTATTACCAGAATTTTTAATGTAAATTTTGGTAATGAATATATATTTTTACTGGTTACGCCGTTTGCAGCAAGAAGTAATAGGGCAGCAAACCATAATAAAGGTATGTTCAGAGCTGGGTGATACCAGGCTTTTGCAGTTCCAGTAACCATCATAACACCCATTAATGATAATAAAACGGAGCTTGCTATGAGGAAAAATGTAATATCAAAATCAAATTTGATATTTTTATTTTTTATGAAGCTCAGAAATATACAGGAAAAAAACCAGACGCAACTAAAGAAAATAATAATACGTAGAAAGTAATATATTATACCTAATGTCATGTCTGTGAACAAAAGCCAGTTAGGCAAATCAGTAATTGTTACAGGAAGCCAACCAGAGCCATATATTATACCAGATGAGAATAAATCACTAGCTAAACCAAGTATCAGGCTTATCACTGCTGCAAGAATAAATTCTGTAGGTTCAGAGGTAATTTTATTTATAGGCAGGCTGTGACCATCAATTATCTTTTTTGTTTCTGGAGAATTTGAGCATTCATAGCGGTCTATCCATACCATCGCAGATTGAATTGCAAAAAATGTAATAAATGCCAATAAAAGTAAAATAATAACTTTTGATCTGATAATATCTTTAAAAAGAATTGTACCACAAACAAAAGCCACTGGCAAAATAGCAATAGATTTAGCATGAGATGGAAAAACCAGAAGGACAGTAAAGATAAAAGCCAATACGTTAAAGTACCCGATTATCTTACTTCTTTGTAAAAAATCCCTTGATTTAATTCCAAGCAATATAAAAATTGCAATGCCCAGTAATAAAGTTTGTTCTGGTCGGTTTACCTGCATTAACAGTGGCATTATATCAAGCCCTAAAAAACAACTGAATATAACAAATATGCTAATTGCACTGAGCTTAAGCCTTTCTGTCAAATTTCTACATATAAAATATATTATCAACAGAAAGAGTACATAAGAAGAAGTTGCAACTATGCGTAACCACAAATGGTGCTCTATTTGCATAAAAATTATATGGTTAAACCATGCAAATGGATACCACAAAACGGGCAGTTCCTCAGTTATTCTACTTGGTAAATGACATTGTGGCAGTAGAGTAGTTAGCTTATAACCATCTTTTATTGCGCTGTGATTAGGAATATCCCAAGTTATTTCATCGGTCTGGATGGGAAGTGATAAACCAAGAATAATTGATAAAAAGATACAAGTAAGAGCAACCCATATATAAGTAGGTGTAAGTATTTTTTTTTCCATTTTTACCCCTTACTCAGCCAGGCATTCATAAAACCTTCAAGCTCACCGTCCAGCACGCCTTCGGTATCTGAAGTTTCATGATCAGTGCGTAGGTCTTTTACCATCTGGTATGGGTGAAGAACATAAGAGCGTATCTGGTTTCCCCAGCTATTATCAGTTCTGGTGTCTGCCAGTGCTGCCTTCTCCTCCTTTTTACGGAGTTCCAGCTCATAAAGCCTCGCACGCAGCATTTTATAGGCTTCCGCTTTATTCGCATGCTGGCTACGCGAATTCTGGCTGGCAACTACTATATTGGTCGGAATGTGGGTTATACGCACCGCACTGTCAGTTTTGTTAACGTGCTGCCCGCCCGCACCAGAGGCACGGTAAGTATCAATACGCAGATCCTTTTCTTCAATCTGAATTTCAATATCATCATCAACTTCTGGGTAAACCCATATACCAGCAAAACTAGTGTGGCGCTTGGCATTGGCATCAAATGGAGAAATCCGTACTAAACGATGTACGCCGCTTTCTGATTTTAACCAGCCATAGGCATTCTCTCCCGTTATCCTTAAAGTTGCGGATTTTATACCTGCCCCCTCACCCTCAAGCTCATCTATCAGGTCTGCCTTGAAACCGTTCTTCTCCGCAAAACGAAGGTACATACGCATTAACATGCTTGCCCAGTCACAGCTTTCGGTTCCGCCTGCGCCAGCGTGGATCTCAATAAAGGCGTTATTTGCGTCCGCCTCACCAGAGAACAGAATTTCAAGCTCAGCTTTTTTAGCAGTTTTCTCTAATTGAATGACATTATTTTCAGTTTCTTTGATCACAGCCGCATCATTCTCTGCTTCTGCCATTTCCAGCAGGTCAAACTGATCTGATCTTTGCTGTTTAAGGCTCTCGAATGAACCCAGTTTGCGGGCTAAAATATTCTTATATTTCAATACTGCCTGTGCGGATTTCGGGTCACTCCAGAAATTCTCGGCATCTTCCTGGCTTTGCAATTCCTGCATCTTTACTTTGACCTTATCAGGGTCAAAGACACCTCCTGATGACATCCAGTGATGCATCAATATTGCGGAAAATCTGCTGAATTTCGTTCTTCATTTTACGATAATATGATAATATGATGAGACGATTATACGAATTGATAAGCTTTGTGAAGGGTTATTTGATTGCCTTTTTGGGCTTATATCGTATTATCTCATCATCTTATTATTGTATTATCGTTAGTTGAATGCCTTTAAAAATAGCTATAATCGGCAGGCCGAATGTCGGCAAATCAACCATATTCAACCGCTTAACAGGCACGAAGGAAGCGCTGGTGCATGATAAACCTGGGCTGACCCGTGACAGGAAAGAAGGCAAGGCTAATATATCAGACCTCAATTTCACTATTATTGACACAGCTGGGCTAGAGAAGGCAGATAAAGGATCGCTGGAGCAATTGATGATGGAGCAGACCTCAAAAGCTATAGATGAGGCTGATATTATAATGTTCACCATTGACGGGCGTGACGGAGTTACTCCACTTGACCATGATTTTGCCAAAATGGTTCGTAAAAAAAACAAGCCAACTATAATGCTGGTCAACAAGTCAGAAAATGAACGGAAATCACCTGGAATCATTGAAAGTTATAAACTAGGTTTCGGTAGCCCAGTTGCCCTTTCCGCAGAGCATGGAATTGGGTTTGGTGACCTTTATGATGCCATAACGGAAACTGTTGAAAAATATAAACTAGAAGAAAAAGCAACAGAGGATGAAGATAAAAAACCAGACCTGATGCTGGCAATATTCGGCAGACCGAATGTTGGTAAATCAACTTTGTTCAATGCAATTTTACATGATAACCGCTCCATAGTTTCTGATGTTGCGGGCACTACAAGGGATTCCATCTATGTTGATTTTTACCATAATGGCACACTAATAAAACTGGTAGATACTGCTGGTATCCGTAAAAAACACCGCAGCGGGGATTTTCTAGAAGAACTCTCGGTTAATGACTCGCAGAAAAGCCTTAAATATGCCAATGTTGTGGCACTGGTGATAGATGCAAAGCAGGGCATAGACAAAATGGATCTTAAACTTGCTGATGAGATATTATATGAGGGCAAGGCGCTGGTTTTCGTTATGAATAAGTGGGATAGTTTAAGCAATGAAGAGCGTGAAGTTGCAAATTTCAACCTTGAAAGCCTGATGAGCTACTCGTTGGCACAGGCAAAAACCTGTCCAGTTGTTCGCTGCTCTGCTTTAAAGGAACATAGAGTGATGGACATACTTGATTCCGTTGTAAAAGTTTATGGTGACTGGAACACCAAAATATCAACCTCCAAACTAAATGACTGGTTAAAAGCAGCAACTGAGGAAACCCCACCGCCAACTTCCAAAACTGGTAAGCGTGTGAAGCTTAAATATATGACGCAGATTTCAACCCGTCCGCCATTCTTCAAAATATTCACCACCTCAAACCTTGCAGGCTTTCCTTCCTCTTATGTCAATTATCTGCGTAACTCTATGCGGAAAGCATTCAATATAAAAGGAACGCCGATAAGGATAAGTATCAAA
>DQGZ01000130.1:4563-4970 GCA_003531345.1 Alphaproteobacteria bacterium
ACGCCGATAAGGATAAGTATCAAAAAAACTGGCAACCCATATGCTGATGATGCAGATAAGAAAGATGAGGAAGAGATAAGCGTTTAAGTACAGAGAAAACTCTAATTGACTATAAAGTGCCAGAATTACCTGAAGTTGAAACAGTAAGAGCAGGCTTGGAAAAAACCATTAAGGGTAAAACCATAAAGGGTGTTTTCACCAGCGGTAAAAAAATGCGTGAAATGCCTTCAAAAAGTGACCTACAAAAACTTAAGAATACAGTAATTAAAAATATTGAACGCCGTTCAAAATATTTACTTATCAGGCTAAGCAATTCAAATATATTGATAATTCACTTGGGCATGAGAGGTAAGGTAATATTTAAAGATAATAATTATAAGCCTCAGAAACACGACCATTTGATATTA
>DQGZ01000243.1 GCA_003531345.1 Alphaproteobacteria bacterium
CTCTTCCGATCTTAATCACTAAAACAAATGATAATTATTATTTCAAAACTTATTACTCCTCAACCCCTGTTACAAGCTGCACTGCAATTGCAACATGGAACTTGATAACCAATGAGGATTTTGAAATGGATTCAACTTTTGAAGCCAGTGGTCTGAGTGATGTTTGCTTCTTCAGAGATGGCAGCTCAAGTGGAACCAATATAAATATTGCACAAAAAGATGGTGAAGTAGATATAGCATCAGCAACAATTTCAGTGCTTGTTGCAACGGGGTTCATTGATGTTACAGAATAATAAATTGGCAGGTTTTTCATTAGTTGAAGCAATGGTTGCGTCATTGCTTATCGGTATTTCTTTTATTGGGGTATATGGATATGCCTCATATTCAACAACTTTTCTTACAAATTCATCAGAACGTCAGGACTTACAGATAATAGCTGATCAGATCTTTGAAGTGCTGGACACTGACAGGGCTAATTTAAGTTCCTACGCAACTAACTTTAATAGTTGCAGCTCACCCACAGAAGGTCAGACCGAAAAATATCATACATATAAATATAAATGGTGCCAGATAATGCAAAATAAGTTTGGCACTCCATCAGGTTCAGATGTTAGAAGCATCACTGTTTCAAATGTTGCAGGCGGAAAGTTAGTTACGGTAACTCTGCAGGCAAAAAATAAACGCTCTCAAATTGTTGCTAAAAAATTTTATGACGAATAATAAATCCATTGCTGGTTATTCAATGATAGAATTGCTGCTTGCGTTAGTAGTTGGTTCTGTGGTGCTGGCAGCCGCCTACTCATCATATAATGTTGTTAGTGTTCAGTTCAACAGTAATTCAGCAGAAACGGAAATAACTGATATGGCAATGCCCACTTTAAGGATTTTGGAAAGGGATTTAAAAATGGCAGGATACAGAGCAATAGATGCTGAAATAGAATCAGATTACGCAAAAATAGATAACCCGCTGGAAATAACTGATAGCGGCACTTCCTCCTGCTGTGATTCAATACGAATAATTTATGATAAGGCACTTGATGAACGTTATCGTACAAATTATTATATTCAGGAGCGCACAGGGCTTAACAGAAAAGCACTATATATGGACAGGGACAAATGGTCTGGTACCACTTGGCAAAATCAGTTCACTGGAACAATAGTTGCAGATTATATTGAAGATATGCAAATAGAAGTTGAAGAATTTAATGATGCTGGTGAGCCAAGTTTAATAAATATGAATTTAATATTTAGAAGTAAATCTAAAACCAAAAAACAAAATATCTTCACAAAAGGCAATTATTTAACTGGTAATTACAATTTCTCTGCTACTGATAATTATTTAAGAAAAGAATTCGAAACCAGTATTTGGATAAGAAATCTTGAATAAGGTGTATATAGTAAATTCTTCTACCTGTCTTTGCCAACCTCTTTGTATTTATGTTTCTTGATGAATTCCTCGAAGGTTTTTCCTGTATTTACTTTGTATAATTTTTTCTTGCCATCATCATAACTATAATAAGTCATGGTCATTTTATCATCAATAATATCCATCTCACGCCATACTTCTGGGTCCCCCTCTATATCAATGAACTTAACATTTCTCCATACCCTGCCAGTTTTTGTGTCGAGCAAAAACGTATCTGAAGCAGCATTAGGATTAAAGACTATCTGGTAACGACCTATGTCTGAACTACTTTCACTAGCGTCATCATCTTTGCCAAAAACACTAAATTTGCAGGATGCCATAAATACCACCAGAATTGTAATAATAAAAATATTTTTCATTTTGCTTTGAAATATTGAACCATCAGGCAAACTTATTCCTTCTCCACATAAATTCAACCATTCTTTATCAATTACAACCCAACCATCTCCCTTTTCTCATCAAATGTCAGAAAATCCGCTTTAGATACCCTGTCCCATAATTTTTCACGCTTGATATTAAGCGCTTCAATATTGTTCGTATCATAGGTTAAATGCAGGCTTTCCTGAGCTTCATACATTGGTACAAGCCAGTGGTTCAGCGCATTACATAGTTCATCCATCATTGGTAGAATTGTCTGTTCCCAGAAGCTTAACCTTGCCTCACTTAAGTTTGCATAGGTGTTGTCACCCTGTATGCCAAGTAATTGCGGTGGTATACCGAATGCCAGCGCTATCTCCCGTGCGGCGATATTTTTACACTCAATATAGTCCATATCTTTCGGGCTAAGCGAAAGCTCCTTCCAGTCCATACCACCTTCGAGAAGAATTGGTCTTCCTGCGTTGTTAGTACCTGTAAATTGCTCCTCTATCTGGCTTTTTATTCTACTATATTGTTCTTCAGATAATATTCCCATCCCCCCTTCTTTTTCTGATTTTACAACCAATGCACCACTTGGCTTTGCACCATTCTGTAATAATGCCTGATTCCACTGCGCCGCCTGATTATGCTGATCAATGCTATAAGCGGCTGCTTCCACTGGGCTTAATCCATAATGGTCATCAAGCGGGTGGAAGTTTTTGAGGTGAAGTATATTTGACCGCCCTGTAATTTTATTACAGTTATATCTGGTTTCCTTCCCGTTGGAGCTATACAAATAGCCTGTAGTAAAACCGCTCCTGTCAGAAATAATGCTTACCCTGTCTGGGCGAAGTGCATATAGTTCTGCTGGTTTTCCATTACCATTGTGAACTGCAAGTATATAAGCATTTCCAGATATTATGCGATATGAAGCCAAGCTTTCAATAAATAATTTCCCATTGGTAAGTGGGTTAGGAAAATTCAAAATATCAATTATCTCATGGTTTTTTATTTCAGTTTTTAACCCTGCACTTCTATCATATAATTTAAGAGGAACCGAAGAAATGGTTTTTGCAATCATTGAAATGCTGCGATAAGCAATAACGTTCCTTGTATAGGCTTCATCTGCAAATTTATTATAATTACGGCTGGTCCATACTGGTTTGCCAACATCATGAAAATAGGTTTTGTAACCTTCATTATTAGCTATTTCATTCTGGATTTTACTCGCTTTTTCCTCTTTGCGCCTTGTTGTTTTAAATAAGTTTAGAAATAATGAGCTTTGTTTTTTCTTCATCTTCACCTGTTTTTATATTGTAATGTGATTTTATGACAGGTTTTAAAAGTGCGGAAGGGGGATAAAATAAGACAAAAAACTTCTTTAAATCATTAAAAAAGATACTATTGTTGTATGTAAGAGATTGCCTAAAAAATGATAATTCTCAACTCTCACAACTAATAACTAATAATATGGCAGACAATAAATCAAAAGCATTAGAAACCGCACTTAGCCAAATTGAAAAAGCATTCGGTAAAGGCAGCGTAATGAAACTTGGTGATAAGGAACATGTTGAAGTTGACTCAATTTCAACTGGCTCGTTAGGGCTTGATATGGCTTTAGGAATTGGTGGCATACCACGCGGCAGGGTGATTGAGATTTACGGTCAGGAAAGCTCTGGTAAAACTACACTTACTTTACACATCATTGCAGAAGCACAGAAAAAAGGCGGCACTTGCGCATTCATTGACGCTGAACACGCAATGGACCCCGTCTATGCACAAAATTTAGGGATAAATATTGATGAATTGATAATCTCTCAACCTGATACTGGTGAGCAGGCATTGGAAATTACTGATACTCTGGTGCGCTCGGGCGCGGTTGATGTTGTGGTTATTGACTCAGTTGCGGCATTAGTTCCGAAATCAGAAATAGAAGGTGAAATGGGTGACGCACAAATGGGTGCACAGGCAAGGCTGATGAGCCAGGCATTACGCAAACTTACTGGTTCTATCGCAAAAACCAACTGTACGGTAATTTTCATTAACCAAATCCGCCAAAAAATTGGTGTTATGTTCGGCAACCCTGAAACTACAACAGGCGGTAATGCCTTAAAATTCTATGCTTCAGTGCGTATTGAAATTAAAAAAATTCAAACAATAAAAGATAAAGATGAAGCAATAGGCAGTACCACTCGCTGTAAAGTTGTTAAGAACAAAGTTTCCCCGCCGTTCAAGCAATGTGAGTTTGATATTATCTATGGCAAAGGTATCAGCCGCATCGGTGAAGTGATTGAACTTGGCGTTAAAGCGGAGATAATTGAAAAATCAGGCAGTTGGTTTGCTTATAATGGCCAACGTATTGGTCAGGGCAAGGAAAATGCCCGTGAATTTTTGGAACAAAACCCTAAAATAGCACAGGAAATTGAAGGTAAGATACGTGCCGCAAACGTAACTTCAAAGGCTGAAGTTACCGCTGAAGATGCTGCTTAGTTCTAGAAATGAGTTTCAAGAACTTTTTCTTCTTGGACTCTTTGAATTGAAAGAAGCAACATATCTCCCCTTGCTTTTGTTGTGCCTTGATCACCAGCGAGTCTTCTTGGGTCTTGAAGTTCTGCACTTGAAGGCAAAAAAGTTCCTTTAACATTATTATATACCCTTGCCCAATTAACAAAAATATTTTGTGGATGAAAAGCGGATGTACAGTGTGTTCCGCCACCACCTTTAACACTCGCCCCCATTGGCACTAATACAGGTTTAAAACCTGCCTTTTCTAGTTTTTTAAATATACCAGCCTCCTTATCTTTGTACTCCCCTTCGTTCTTTATCTCATTAATTAAATCTTCTTTATATTTTATAATTTTTTGATGAGCATCTTCAACTTTATTGGCTATTTCAAAAATATCTTTGTAATCAATATTGAGTCCTTTTTCCTTTAAATATCCTTCCAGTTTATCAATACCCTTTAAAGATTGTGAATAAATTTCATCAAAAATTTCTGGTTTTAGTTCTTCACTTATATATTTTTTAAACTCATCTTTTTCTCTTAATGCTTTTTCTAAACCAGCAAATCTTTCTTTTGCTTTTTTATTCCCCTCTTCAGTTTTGGGCTCATCATCAAGCCTTTTGAAATCTCTTACTGCTTTATATTCTTCTAAAGTCTCTAAATCTGCTACCCGTGGCCTGTCCTTATAAATTATTTCTTCTATTGCATTTTTCAGGTCATATTTCATATCAATTGCTTTGTCTTCATACGGGATGAAAACCTGATTACCCATAACCACCGCATTACCCATAAATTTTTCTTCAGCTTCTTGTGGGGTAATTTTTATTTCAAATCTTTCTCTGGCAATTTTATCAATACCGCCATGCCCGTCTGGAAATGCTTTTTGAAGGAAAAACTTATAATCTTCTGGTGTTTTAAATGCCTTCTCACACACCACAAAATGCCCACTGGGTAATGGATACATCGCAGTATCTATATGAAAGAACTTTTCATCTAGTTCCAGCATTATGGTTTTTAAGCCTGTTTTGTCTTTTATTTCCTTAGGAGAATCTGGGTGCGCCCTGCCAGAATTTGCTGACCATATAACGCCCCTGTATGGGTCAGACAGGCTATTACCATTACCCTCCCTGAAATTTTCTGCCTCAATTATTCTGCCTTTATCTTTTAAAATATCATATAAATTTTCTGCATTCAAATCTATGCTTAATTCTTTTACCTCTTTATCAGTAAAAACCTTACCATCCCTGACAGCTTGCAGAATAGCTTTTTTATGGAGATCAACTTCTCCGTCCCTTATTGTATGACCAAATTTAGAAAAGATGATATAAGTTTCATCCCTCTCATTTTCAGGGTTTTTTGAGAGTGTTTTCTTCCTCACTATTTGTGAAGCATCAGCTGTAAAAATAATATCTGGCTCTGTCTTATTTTCATCTGGTGAAATTTCTATTATTTCAAATTGGTGACTTTTTGAATCAAGATAAGATTTAAGTATCTCTTTTTCATTTTGCAGATCTTTCTCTGCTTCATATTTTATAAAGTTAGGGTCAAGAAGATACTGTAAGTAATTAGCTTTTGTCCACTCATTTGCTTCTTGGTCAGATGGGTCGGTTACAGCAAACTCACCACCATTTTTAGCCATTATACTGAAAGTTTTTAAAGACACGCAAACCTCTTTATTGGTTGAACCGTCAATGTCAGATGTCAGACTAATGGAAAATAGTTAATTTTTCGTTAAGAAAGCTACGCTAAAATGGAATATCGTCATCAATATCAGAATTGTTGAATCCATCGTCATTTCTTGCCTGTTGTTTAGGTGCATTATATCCACCAGATGAGCTGCCACCACTATGGTCATCACCACGGCTGTACCCGCCACCTGAACTACCTGCCCTGTCAAGCATCGTCAGGTTACAATTATAGCCCTGAAGTACTATTTCGGTTGAATAACGTTCTTGCCCTGCCTGATCCTGCCATTTCCTTGTTTGCAACTGCCCTTCAATGAATAATTTACTGCCTTTTTTTACATAATTCTTGATAACACTGATAAGCCCAGGGTTAAAGCACGCCACTTTGTGCCATTCGGTTTTTTCTTTCCTTTCGCCTGTGTTCTTATCCGTCCAGCTTTCGTTAGTTGCTATTACCAGATTCGCCACTTCCCTGCCATCATGAGTTGCCCTTATTTCTGGCTCCTTCCCTAGATTGCCTATTATCATCACTTTGTTTAAACTTCCGCCTGACATATACTGCTCCTAAAATAAAATTATCACGGCAGAATAGTGTGTAAAAACAGCTTGTAAATGAGTTTTAAACTAGAAGTAAAAAATATGCTTTTATTGCAACAATTTCAGTACCTGAAAGGCAAAAAGAAATTCCACCAAGCATGATATGAATAAAATTTCCATAACTTATACTTTTCTAACAAAAGCCATTATGAGGTTTTTTAGGGAAAGTAGTTTTGACCTGTCTTTTATGCCCGATATAAGTTTCATTATATCCGTTATTAACCTGTCGCCCTTGGTAGCTGCAAAAGTATTTTTATCATTAATTATTCTTGCCATTGAAATATCTAGAATATCAGCTATCTGGCTTAGTCTGGAAACAGAGATACGGTTAGTACCTTTTTCATATTTCTGTAATTGCTGCTGAGTAATTTTCAGCTTTTCTGCAAGCTCTCTTCTTGTATAGCCCTTTAAAACCCTTAAATTGGCTATCTTACTACCCAGATCTTTATCAAAATTAGATGTACTTTTCATAAATAATTAATCCCCCAATTAATTATATTATTTATGAAAAGTACATCTAA
>DQGZ01000202.1 GCA_003531345.1 Alphaproteobacteria bacterium
TTGGTTCTTTAACCTGAGCACGTACATTAAAAACCCTGCCTGAGAAATCTCTTTTGTGCCACAGATGTTCGCGTAACATATTAGACTGCCACATTAAATGGTTCATCGTAGTTTTTTTTACCACTAAAGGTTCACCAGTTGAACCCGAAGTTTTTGCTAAACCAACAGGAAGGTGAGACTTTGGAATTTCGGTGCAGTGAATAGCATCTCCTGCCTGTTGAATGTCACGGCGGGTAAGAATTGGTAATTTTCTAAAGCCTTTGGGGGTGCATATATCTGTCGTTGTTAAGCCAGACTGTTTTAAGCGATTAGCAAAATGCGGTGAGTATTTTTCAGAATGTTCAACCAGTTTTGCCAGTTGTTCATATTGGCGTTTTTCAAGTATTTTTGCTGGCAGCCATTGTGACATATCAAGCTGGTTCATCATATTGGCAAGAACGGCAGAAACGCCAACAGGCACAGGCGGCCACGTAACCCCCTCAATACGGCTTTTTACATTCATCAATATTTCATTATCACTCATTTTAAGCATTCGTATTAAGCATTCGTACTTTTATTAACTTTTTCTAAAATGCAGTTATTTAAAGCTGCTATTATATTATTTCTTATTATCTGCATATAAGGAAAATTCTTGAAGTTAACTGCCATAAATGGGTTTTGTGCGGGGTTTATTTCAAATATCAGTATATTACCATCTGCTCTTATGCTAAAATCAAATCCCAGATAATCAAGCCCGATGCGTTGATATATCTTCATCATGGAATTTAACGCTTCTGGTGCTATCATTTTCCTGAAATTCTTTAAAAAATGTATCTCTCTGGCTTTTGCTAACTTATTATTTGCCATATAGGTTTCGTGCAGGTTGCCGTGTACCATCCATGATTCCCCAGTCATAAAGTGCCTTGGGTAAAACTGCCCACCAATTATCACCAGCCTTGCTTTGTGGTAAAGATTTTCAGGGGTTTTATAATCCACAAATTCTGTCAGATAAAACTCTGAGCCATCATAAGCATATTGTTCAAGTAATTTAGTTTTTTCCTTACTGTCTATCAGTAATAAATTCTTGCTTTCATGTGAACCGCATGGGCGGATAAGAAATGGTGCTCGCAGCTCATTTTCTTTTGCGAGTCTGAGAACATCTTTTGCGCTGTCAGGCTTTATCCTGACAACTTTTGGTACATAAAGCCCAGGCATTTTATTAAATTGCTGGTATATTTTATCTCTAGTGGTCAGCCCGATTTTTGACGGGTCATTGAATATGGGTATATGCGGGTGGGTTTTCTTAACTGAATTGGTTATATGTATAACCTTTTTCAAACTATTTTCAGTACCGTCCTTATCAGTGATGCAGTTCACTATTATATCTGTTTTCTTTATCAGTCTGGGTAAAGGCGCAGTTCCAGCTATAAGTATACTATTCTTATTTTTTTGTGGTAATTGAACGTAATTATGAAACTCCGCATTGCCCAGTATATTATAAGAAATATTGCCAGTTTTATTATTGCCAGAAACTTTCACCATTCCATTGTCAGGTAAGCCAAGTAAAAATGTAGCCTTGAATGTCATTATATCTCCATCGTTATGCTTCTATGGCTTATATATAATTTGCTTGCTTGTGCAAATATCTATTTGCAATATTATTCAAGCCTCTTGAATAATGCCTATTTTAAGATAAGGTAAAGCCCTTTTTAGTTATAACACAAATTTATTAATAGTATCTATGAGTAAGCCAGCAAAAAAAGCCGCAATTAAAACTGATATTAAACAGGCAGAAAAATCAGGTAAAACTTTACCTTCAGCGCAAGCAGATATAACTGCTAAAAAGGCGCAGAAAAAAATTGTTTATGTAAAAGGTCTTTCTCAGGACAGGGTAGCTAAAGTAGCAAAGATGGACCCATATTACCGTAATATGCAGCTACAGATGCCAGGTAATAATAACCTTGAGGGGTTTGGAAGTATTCAGGGTTTTAAAAATATAAATATCTGCTTTAATGGTCAGCCTTGCCGAATGGAAATTCCAGACATTTTGGTTAACTGCATGGCAGACCCCGACTCGCTAGAAGATAAGTTAAAATATCTTCAAAACATAATACCAAGGCTAAAGCAGCAAAACCCTGGTTTGAAAATTATAAACCCGCCTGAAGGCGTATTAAAAACAAGGCGTAATGACATAGCAAACCTATTTCAGGGGTTGAAGGCTATAGTAGTGCCAAAAGCAATTAAGATAGCGCCAAAGAGCAGGCGAGATTTTATAGAAAAAATAAAAGCAAGTGGCCTTAAAATGCCAGTTATAGTTCGTGAAGCAGCAGTTCATGGCGGCATAAAACTTACCCTGATCCAGAATTTTAACGAAGAACAGGTTGAACAGCTTGATAAATTTGCGCTAGACGGAAGGGACCATTACGTTACTGAATTTGTAGATTTTAAAAGCAAGGATGGTTATTATCGTAAAGCTCGCATAATTATGATAGGTGGTGAGGTCAACCTCAGGCACTTGATAGTTTCAGAACATTGGAATATTCATGGTAAAAGCCGCGAAATATTTGTAAAAAAGCATCCTCAGCTTGATATTCCATTGGCGAGGGAAGAAAAAAAATTCCTGCAGGCTGGCAAAGATAATTTCTCTAAGGAAGTTCAGGTTTCATTACAGCAAATATATAAAACACTAGGGCTTGATATTTTTGGTATGGATGTGGGCATTTTACCAGGTGGAAAACTTCTGGTTTTTGAGATAAACGCTGCAATGGAATTTTTAGCACTACACATGAAACATGCGCCCTATATAATGGATCAGATAGCGGTAGTCAGAAGTAATTTCATCAAGCATGTGGCGGGTGAAAAATAGCAGTGTTAGGGTAAAAAATGAAAGCCTTGATAAAAAATAAAAATGGTTTTGCTGTTGATACAACTAAAAACCCAAAAATAAATTCTGCTACTGATGTAATAATAAAAGTAGCAATGGCAGGGCTTTGCCGCACAGATGTTTTTGTTGCTGAAGGTGCTATAAAAAGTAAGGACGAACTGGTGCTGGGGCATGAATTTTCAGGCACTGTTTCTGAAGTTGGAAGGGCTGTTACAAAATTTAAGGCGGGTGACAGAGTAACGGTAATGCCAGTAATAGCTTGCGGAAAATGTGAGCAATGTAAAACTGATAGCTCCCTATGCCAGAATGTTACTATGCTTGGTGTTAACCATGATGGTTGCTTTGCAGAATATATATCTGTGCCAGAAAATGTTGTTTACCATTTGCCGGATAATCTGCCATTTAAAGCTGGCGCATATACAGAGCCGCTGGCTGCATCACTTGCGGTGATCAAGGTAAATTTACCAAAAAATGGCAAAGGTTTGATATATGGCAAAAACCGCATTGCGGAGCTAACGCGCAGGGTTATGCTTGCCCATGGCTACACAGATGTTTTAGTTTATGATGAGCGTGAAGGAGCGCCACTTCATCAGAATTCATATGATTTTATTATTGAAACAATTGCTGATACAAAATCTATAGAAAAAATAATTGATGCAGTGCGCCCACAGGGTAAAATAATAATCAAAAGCCGTAAATATGAGTTGGTAGGGATAAATTTTGCAAAAATAGTGCGGAAGGAGATAACGTTTCAAGCAGTGAATTATGGCAATTTTGATGAAACAATTACTTTGATGGCATCTGGCAAGCTGGATTATGAAGATTTGCTAGGGAATGTATATAATTTTGAGGAGTTTAAAGATATGTTCAAAAACGCCAGAAAAAGTGAGGAAAAAAAAATCTTCCTGTCACCTGAAAAATTATAATAAATGCTGAACAAAAAAAACATAATCTCTGAAAATATTCCTGTTCCGCTGCTTCAACCTCTATCAGCAGCAGACCCTATGTCTATTGATATAAAAAACCTTCATTTTCTTCTGAGTGAAGAAGGTGCGGTGATATTGCGTAATTTTGACTTTACTCCAGAAATATTAGAGAAGTTCAGTAATTTATTCTGCCATCAGTTCCATACGCCAGCAACACGCAGCAGTCGCAAAGTAAGTGGTGATAATTACAGTACCGAAGTTTTTCCTCATAATTATACATTACTTGGCCATACGGAGGGCAGTTACCGCCCAAACCCAACGCCACCTGAAATATGTTTCTTTATGTGTATTACTCCACCGATTGAAAAAGGTGGTGAAACAACATTGGCAGACGGAATAAAATTCCTCGAACTGCTTCCACAGGAAGTAAGGAGTAAATTTGAAAAATTTGGTATCACTTATGAAATGTACTGGGAAAAAGAGCGCTGGATGAATGAGTTCTATGTTAATGACAAACAATCTTTAGAAAAGTTTTTATCAGGCGTAGAAAGTGTAAAATATAATATAAACCAACATGAGGAATTGCATTTATTCTACACAACATCTGCCATTACTAAAAGCCGTTCAGGTAAAAAGGTGTTTGCAACTGCTATCCTCGCCCATCTTCCGCATATCACGCACCCAGAATATATAAATAAAACCACATACTCCAAACCTTCCAACCGTGTATATTTCGGTGATGGGGAGGAGTTGTCCGATCAGGTCGTCAATCAATTGATAGATATATATGACCAGATAATCTATCCGCACCGCTGGCAGGAAAGAGATGTTGTAGTGGTGGATAATACCCGCTATCTGCACGGCAGAACAATGACTGAAAAAGATTGCCCCCGCAGCCTAATAAGTCGTTTTGGGCGTGTTAACCTTACTGAATTTGAGTAAAATCATTTCGTGCAATCACCGCCTCGCATTGTGCCGTAGCTTCATATCAGCCAATACACATGCCATCATTGCTTCACCGATAGGAACCGCACGGATGCCAACGCATGGGTCATGCCTGCCTTTGGTAATTATAGTTGTGTTGTTACCTTTTTTATCAATAGTTTCCATGGGGGTTAAAATAGAGCTGGTAGGTTTAACCGCAAACCTAACAATAATTTCCTGACCAGTTGAAATTCCACCTAAAATTCCACCCGCATTATTGCTTAAGAATTTTACACCATTAGGGCTTTTGGGGTCTTTACGCATTTTATCGCCATTATGTTCACCACGCATTTGCGCTGCTTCAAAACCATTGCCAATTTCAACTGCTTTAACTGCATTAATGCTCATCATTGCGGCGGTAAGTTCGGTATCTAACTTGCTATAAATTGGTTCACCCCAACCAACTGGAACACCCTCCGCACGCACTTCAATAATTGCACCCACTGAAGAACCTTCTTTGCGAACATCTAATAAATACTCCTCAAAAGTTTTTACTGCCTTGGCATCGGGTGAGAAAAATGGGTTTTTATCTACCTGTTTCCAGTCCCAGTTTTTGGGGTTTATTTTTACTTCACCCATCTGAATTAATGCAGCGCGAACTTTTATTTTATTACCCAGAACTTTTCTGGCAATTGCACCTGCTGCAACACGGCAAGCTGTTTCCCTTGCGCTTGACCTGCCGCCACCACGATAATCACGAATGCCATATTTCATATGGTAGGTATAATCCGCATGGCCAGGGCGAAATTTTTCAGCAACATCACCATAATCTTTGCTGCGTTGATCGGTGTTGTGAATAATTAATGAAATTGGTGTTCCAGTGGT
>DQGZ01000078.1 GCA_003531345.1 Alphaproteobacteria bacterium
CAGCAGAGCGATGCCGCCCAACCATCGCAACAGGAGCAAGTAGAGACACTTTGAACTTGATGTTATCACCAGGCATAACCATTTCAGTGCCAGCAGGTAACTCGATAGAACCAGTCACGTCTGTTGTACGGAAATAGAATTGCGGGCGGTAGTTAGAGAAGAATGGAGTGTGACGGCCACCTTCTTCTTTAGTTAAGATATAAACTTCAGCATCAAAGTCAGTATGAGGAGTGATTGAACCTGGCTTTGCAAGAACTTGACCACGCTCAACATCTTCCCTTTTAGTACCACGAAGAAGGATACCAACGTTGTCACCTGCTTCACCTTGGTCAAGAAGCTTACGGAACATTTCAACGCCAGTACAAGTTGTTTTAGTAGTAGGTTTGAAACCAACGATCTCGATCTCTTCACCAACTTTAACAACACCCTGCTCAATACGACCAGTAACAACAGTACCACGACCCTCGATAGAGAATACGTCTTCAACTGGCATAAGGAATGACTTATCAAGTACGCGCGCTGGCTGAGGAATATAAGCGTCAACTTCTTTAAGTAACTGGCGGATAGAATCTTCACCGATTTCTTTATCACGACCTTCAAGTGCAGCAAGTGCAGAACCTTTAACGATAGGAATCTGATCACCAGGGAAACCATAAGAAGTTAAAAGTTCACGAACTTCCATTTCTACAAGGTCTAATAATTCTTTATCATCAACTTGGTCAACTTTGTTCATGTATACAACCAATGCAGGAACACCAACCTGACGCGCTAAAAGAATGTGCTCACGAGTTTGAGGCATAGGACCATCAGCTGCGTTAACAACTAATATACCGCCATCCATCTGAGCGGCACCAGTGATCATATTCTTTACATAGTCAGCGTGGCCTGGGCAGTCAACGTGTGCATAGTGACGAGTTTCAGTTTCATACTCAACGTGTGCAGTATTGATGGTTATACCACGAGCGCGCTCCTCAGGAGCAGCGTCAATCTGATCATAAGCTTTGAATTCTTTAGAGAAATATTTAGTAATAGCCGCAGTTAATGTAGTTTTACCGTGGTCAACGTGGCCGATTGTACCAATGTTACAGTGAGGTTTGGTTCTCACAAATTTTTCTTTAGACATAGTTTACTCCTAAAAAAATTAATAAAGTTGTTAAAAATGGTGCGCCACGCCATTAAAAAGGGGTCATCTTANCTATTAAGCATCTTTTATATAATGATAACCCAGTAGAATATAAAAGTATAATTAGCCTAATAGTTAAGAATTTCGTGAGGGGTTAATAAATGAAGAAAATCAATGGTGCAAGAGTTTTTTATCAGGAAATAAGGGATTGGAGGATAGATATAGAGGGATAGGAACTGGAAATTCAGGTGCTGGTATAAAAACTGCGTCTAGCTTTATAATCCCTAATGTCTAAAAAAATGTAACTAATTGTTTTTATTTCACGAATATATTATTATATTAAACTATTACTCACTTGCTCTTCCTCTGATACTGCGGAAGAGGTAAAATAAAACCCTTATCTTATGCGTACTCTTACCATTATATTCACTCTTTTATTCTCCATTAACTGTTATGCACTGGAGACAGAATGGCATTCCACTGAAGGGCAAGAGGGGCAGATAAGGATGATAACCAGCGGTCATGATGCAGATGGAAACATTATGGCAGGTTTGCAGTTCAAATTCAAACCACACTGGCATACTTACTGGAAACACCCTGGAGAAACAGGAACACCTATTGTTTTAACCGATACTGGCTCTCATAATATCAAAAATTTTGAAGTTATGTGGCCAGCACCAAAAAGAATAATAACTTTTGATATAGAAAGCTGGATCTATGAAAATGAAGTTATAATTCCTGTGAAAATTACCCGTGAAGATAATACGAAAGAAGTACAGGCAAGTTTTGAAGTAAAATGGGCGGTTTGCAATGAAATGTGCCTGTTTGAAAAAAGCAGCTTCAGTCTTAAAATTGCACCTGATTACATGAATTCATCAAATTTTGCGGCTATTGAAAATTTTCTTAAATCAGTTCCTGTAAAACTTGAGGCCAGCAAAACCAAGCTAGACAGTTTTGATATTTTGCCTGATAAAATAATCTCTCAATATTCATCTGACACTCAATTTAATGACTCTGTTGACCTGTTAATTGCTGAGCCTTCAAAGAATTTCAAATTTCCAAAGCCAGAAATATCATTCAGTGCGGACAGGAAAAAGATTACTGTTATATCGCCCTATTTAATTCTTTTAAGCGGGGAAAAGCTTGATAATAAAACACTTTATGTAACACTGGCATCAGGTGAAAATTCAGTGGAGTTTGAACAGCTAGCAGGGGGAAAAATTACCGTCAAAACTTCTGACAAGCTAGAGATAACAACGGAAAAAAAAACTCTAAAAACTCAGTAGAGCTACCAGAAATATCACTATTTACTGCAATATTATTTGCCATAGTTGGTGGGTTGATACTAAACATCATGCCTTGTGTACTGCCAGTATTATCTATAAAAATACTTGGGATAATCAATAAGTCTGGCAAGGAGGTTGCCTATGTCAGAAAAAGTTTTTTATTTACTATTCTTGGTATAATCTCTTCATTCCTGATACTGGCTTTATTTACCATAAGCCTTAAAGAAGCGGGGAATATAGCTGGCTGGGGGGTGCAGTTCCAAAATCCTGTATTTTTAATTTTCCTGTGTGTTATTACCTTCGGGTTTGCAATGAATTTACTTGGGCTTTTTGAAATTAACCTACCAAGTTTTTTAAATGACAAACTAAATAATCGTCTTGATAAGGCCGATAGATCTCTGTTCCTAGGTAATTTTTTAACTGGAATATTTGCTACATTACTTGCAACGCCTTGTACTGCACCATTCCTTTCAACCGCCATCAGCTTTTCTCTCTCCACTACCAATGAAAATATTTTAATGGTATTTTTCTTCATGGGTATTGGACTTGCACTCCCTTATATATTATTTTTTATATCCCCGTCTTTGGTTAGGTTTTTACCGAAGCCTGGCAAATGGATGGAGCATGCAAAAATAATATTTGGCTTATTGTTAATGGCTACCTTTATCTGGCTTATTTATGTTTTGGGGAGTGGTGGCAGATGGTTCAGCGCAAGCTCCATGGTGACTACATGTTTTATACTATTTTGCTTCATGGGGTTTGCCAAAAGGAAAAACTTGAACAAGGCGGCTACCTTTAAGTCATTTATCTGGGGTTTAGCTGTTGCCTTTTCCTTATCATACTGGTTTTCTGAAAACATTGAAAAACACTCACCACAAGATGAAGAAATGTGGGTAGATTTCAGCGAAGAAAAAATAAACGAATATGTTGCTGATAAGAGGATTGTGTTTGTTGATGTTACCGCAGATTGGTGTCTGACCTGCAAATTTAATAAAGCAAGAGTAGTTTACCCTATGAGGGATTATTTCATCAAAAATGAAATTATTATGATGAGGGCAGACTATACCAGCATAGACAAGAATATCGCCCTTTATCTGCAAAAGAATAAAGCTTACGCCATACCATATAATAAAGTTTATGGACCTAATGCAATTGATGGAATAAAATTGCATGAATTACTGACCGAAAATGCAATAAAAGAAGCAATAGAGAAAGCCAGATAGAGTCAGAAAAAACATAAATGGAAAAAACCTTAAACAAATTCCGTAAATCAGAAAATTTTCCAGTAGCAAGCCTGCTTTTGCCGCAAGCTGTGCGTAAGCCCATTTTAAGTTTATATAATTTTGCCAGATATGCAGATGAAATCGCCGACAGCCAATTTTTAGAACCTGAAGAAAAACTTATAAAGTTAGAACAGCTATATAATGCTATTGATAAGAAAAAATCTGATGAATTACCTTATTTCTTAAGGGATATTTTTATACATTTGAATAACAATTCTTACTCCAAAAAACATATTTTAAACCTCCTTCAGGCATTCATGCAGGATGCTACTAAAGCTAGATATTATAGTTTTCATGAAACCTTGGATTATTGCCAGAAATCTGCGACTACTGTAGGAAAAATGTTTTTAGCCTCTAAAAACATTTTTCCTACAGTAG
>DQGZ01000113.1 GCA_003531345.1 Alphaproteobacteria bacterium
GCTCTTCCGATCTTGCACCACTTTATTACTTCCACTGACGATTATCTCTCCCGATGCAATAGCGGCCTTCTCAAGAGTTGCGGTTGCTGCCCAGCCGCCAACACCAATAAACACCACTAGAAATAAAAACATACCAAACCTTACTGGCGCTTTTATTATTTCTCGCACCTCCTTTGAAAACTCCCTTACTTTTTCTGTCTGATACATAACTTACCTTATCTCGTTTAATGTATTATTAAGAGCCTGCTGCTGGCTGGAAGTTCTAGCAAATTTACCCATTATCTCCTTGGTTGCACCAAAATCCATTAATGCGCCATCTTTGATAACTATCAGCTTGTCTGTTATGTTAATGATAGCTGGCTTATGGCTTATCATCACTAGTGTTCGCCCTTCCTTTTTTGCAGTTACAATTGCCTGCAACAGCATTCTCTCACCTATATCATCAAGATTGGCGTTTGGCTCATCAAGTATTATTATTCTTGGGTCACCGTAGAATGCACGCGCCAGTGCAACACGCTGGCGTTGACCGCCTGAAAGCTCAACCTTACCATCACCTATTACGGTATTATAACCTTCACCGAAGCTAAGCACCAAGTCATGTACGCCAGTTTTCTTTGCGGCTATTATTACGTCTTCATCTTTTGCGTCGGGGTCAAAACGGCAGATATTATCGCGCACTGTACCACGCATCAGGTCAATGGTCTGCGACAGGTAGCCAACATAACGCCCTATATCTTCCCTGTTACGCTGGAATATATCCCCACCATCAAGCTTAACAACGCCTGAATATGGCTTATATATTCCCGCAAGCATTTTAATTAAAGTTGATTTCCCCGCAGCCGATGGCCCGATAACCCCTACAACCTCACCAGCCTTAATTTCAATATCCACCCCTTTTATAATTGGTATCACTGTTCCTGGTATCGGCCCTGGCTTTGCGAACACTGCTTTCTCCATTTGTATATTGCCCAGCGGCTTTTCAAGGCTCATGGTCTCGGGGCGCTCTTTTGCGTTACTGAAGAACATGTTCAGGCGGTTATAGGAGTCACGCACATTTGAAATATTACTCCACACGCTCATTATAGCATCAAAAGGTGCCATTGCCCTGCCCGCAAGGGTTGAGCAGGCAATAATTCCACCGAAGGTCATTTCATTTTTCAAGGCAAGGTAAACACCAAAACCAGTAATTGCCGTTTGCACCAGCATACGCAAAGACTTACTTATTGAGTTAAGTTTGCTTGAAAATGTTGCAGTATCCTCAACTCTTTCCTTGATTGCGTTATTGTCCTTTTCCCAGATGGAAAATACATTTTTCAGCATACCCATAGCATCAACTGTTTCACTCATACGAACATACTCATCAGCCCGTTTCATGTTCATATTGTTCAGCTCACCAGTTTCCTTTATCATTTCTTTATTGCGGAACTCCTTGATATAAGTAAGCAAGAACAGGAATAACGAACTGGCAGTAACCAGAATAGCAATAGGCGGGCTTATAAGATAGATAACGAAAATAAATATAAAGCTCCATGGCAGGTCAAAAACTGAAAAGACCGTTGGGCTGGTAATAAAACTTTTTACCGTTTGAGCATCATTAAAGAACTGGATACCTATCTTCTCGCCAGTTAAGCCAGAGTGGTTAATTGAAAGTTTGAAAACATTTTCAGAAACTTTTTTATCTATCCATGAAGAAAGCTTGATAAGCACAAGCTCCCTAACCACGTTAAATATTCCATACATTATAAACAGGAAGGCCGCTATTACAGAAAGTGCCAGAAGGGTTTCCACGCTGCCGCTACTCATCACCCTGTCAAAAACCTGAAGGGAGTAGATAGGTGAAATCAACATCACCAGATTAGTTGCCGCACTGAAAATGAACAGGTGGAAGATAGATGTCTTCAAAGACTCTTTTAATGTTTCAACAAAATTTTGTTTTAACTTTGATTCCGTAAGGCTACTTAGTTGCATAAATAATATTTAATTATAAGCGCTTATAACGCTATGAAGACTAATTTCAGCCAGATTAATTACAAGGTATTTATAGAATAATACAGGTTTAGCTCATTTAATTTTCATAAACACTGGCAGGAAGGCTACAATGAACCTCAGTTATGGATAAGAAAAAACTAACATATTGATATATAAGGAAAAGTTTGCTCTGTAGTTCTCCCCCTGCTTGGCGGGCGAGGACTTAGATGGGGGTGACATGAAGTGCTTTGTAGGCTGATTACAGGTCTAACTCACGACACCCCCTCCTTAATCCTCCCCCGCTAGCAGGGGAGGATTAAGGAGTTTCAATCTCTAAATCAACAAGTTACTCATTTTCTCTAAATTACCGTGTCATTTTAACCAATGTTAACCATTTGTTTACCTTTGTGTTATACAATGAAACTATCTTTTTATTATTTTATACAAAATTTTTTTGTTTTTTTATGCTTATGTGTCTTTGAGATTTTTTTTGACTCATAAGCTATTTGCCCGTCAATAACGATGCAACCTCGGGCACTGCATCCACTACTTTTTAATAGCTTTGTGGAAGAAGAAATAAGGAAGTTGAGCAAGAAATTGTTTTACGAAAAAATCTGATTCGGAACTATGACGAATTAGAAAGCACCTTAATAAGGAATGGAAATCTTCGAAGGGTAATTACTCCTCAGCTCATGTGCGATAGGTTAATGCTAAAGCATTTCACTATCCTTAAAGAGACGAGAAAGAAGAAAGTACAATACGCCACAAAGTGAAGGAATTTAGTGCTTTTCTCCTAACCATTTCCTAAAACAAAGGATATGGCAGAAGAGAAAAACAAAACGCAGAACGGCGGTGTCATCGTAGCCTTTATAGGCCTGATGATCACCGCAATTACAGCAATGCTGCAAGAGCCCGAATGGGTTGTTGTAGGCATTTGCTTGGTTACCGTTTGCACGGTAATCTCTGCGTACATAGCCGCTTCAACAAGCGGTAAGCTAGACAACACCTTAACTGTCTTATTGACAGTTTTTTTAGTGGTTGTCATAGTTATCCAGTTCAACAGAAATGTTGGTGCTGGAGCTATACTAAAGCTTACCGGGGAGAATCAAGAGCTCGTTCAAAAAAACGAGGCTCTTGAGAAGAAGTTAAAGGCATACGAGGGTTATATTATTAGTGCAGAAAACCTCTGTACCAAATGCCCTCCTTTTTCAAATTTTCTTAAGAGTTCCGAAGCTCTTAATGAAACTTTTGAAGAAGAGC
>DQGZ01000071.1 GCA_003531345.1 Alphaproteobacteria bacterium
ACCTATAAACGCATCAACCCTTGTGCCACCATTTTGATTTGGTGTTCCTCCTGGCATCATCATGGTGCTTACCTTTTGGTCAGTGCTCATTTGAGGGCCATCAAGGTTTTCATATATTGGAAGGCCATACTCTAAAGCTAGCTTGTGAGTGCCAATATTAGAAATTTGCTTATATAAATCTAAACCTATAAACGCATCAACCCTTGTGCCACCATTTTGATTTGGTGTTCCTCCTGGCATCATCATGGTGCTTACCATTTGGTCTTGCCCTTTTATGTTGCCCCAGTTTTTTGCATCAACTCTGAAAGATGCATTCATAAAATCTGTAATTTCAGTTGAAACCCAGCTATTTAATCGTGCTTCATTACCTAAGCGGTAGCCATTATCATTTTTGCCAAATCTAGGTGTAAATGATGCCATTGAGCCAATGTAAAAACCATCAAAACGGTTATAAACAGTTGCGCCAATTGTAGGGTCAATAGTGCCAGAGCCAAGTTGCATCATATAATCCATATGGTGAGTTTCTGGCATCATCATATGCATGTGGGTATATTCCTCATCAATAGAACCTGTTGGAAGGCTTAAGCCAAAATTTAAATTTGCACCAAAAGTGCTGTGGTCTGTTGGGTTGTGATTTTCAAATAGGTTTGTAATTCCTGAAATTTTAATATCACCTAAACCATCTGCAGTCATGTCTGAAGAATCTCCCATCATATCAACATGGGTCATTTCCTTTTTTACATAAGGCACCATAATCATGGCGGTTAAATTATCATAAACACCAAACATGGCGTTAAACATGTGCATTTCCATAGTCATATCTGTTGCTGCCATGTCATAATTCATAAGAACTTCGTCATTAGAAACTTTGTCCGTTCCATCTCTATAACCATCCATTTTCATATGCTCCAACATGTATGAAAACATAAATTCACCTTCGTTCATAACATGGTCGCCCATTACACCTGCTGGCGCAGTTAAGTTATGTGCAGAATGTTGCATAGATTTTGGAAGATTGTTGTAAGAAGCAATTTCAGATGCATTAGCAAAAATTGAAGTAAGACTTGTTGCAGCAACAAGCCCAATAATAGTAAACTTTTTCATTGTTATATAATATTAATCGTTAAAAAGAGTGCACCAAAACAAGTTCGGCGTATTAAAATTTGAGTAGATAATAGAAAATTTAAGCAAGCGCAGGAGGCGCACGAGATAGTTTTAATGAAGAAAGATAGTTCTTCGAAATAAGGTTATTATCAGATTTTAATAAAACAGCTTCAGTTAGTTTCAGAACTATAGAAAAGCCTGAAGCCAAAATATAATTATCAGCTTTTTTATTAGAATTTGCAGGAAGTTCGTATTTAGCTAGAAATTTATTTTTCTGCTCTTTACCTAGTTTTTCGTAGGTTGTAACAAAGTAATTTTTATCATTATCGCCAGCACAAATTGTAACTTTGTCACCAAATATTTTGCTAAGTTGGCTAGTTTCTTTTTCAATCTGGTTAGCCTTAAATACAGGGTATACAAACGGCAGAACAGCCTTTGCAATAAATGCAAAAGTCAAAAATAAACAAAAAATATGTAAAAACCTTTTTTTCAATCTCTTAAGTCTAGGTTGCAACTGCTACACAATAGCATTATAGATAGAAAATGCAATAATATTGGCTACAATTTCTAAATAAGTTAACTATCCTTTGCATAGGTAATTCGAAACGCTAAAAAGTTAATCCATTGAAATATATGGTAAAAAGGCAGTAGGGCAATTTTTAAAAGGTTTGCAGGTGACTTAGAGAATTTGACATTTTGAGAGAAAATAGGGGCAAAATTGGTAAAAATACAAACAACCAAGTCTACTGACTAACCTTGAAATAAAGGCAGAACCTTGGGGATAAAATGGGTATAAAAATTTCGGAGAAACTTCCGAGAAGTGTAAAATGGTGGTGATATTTTTCCTTATTTCGAACTGGAGTTTGAGAATTTTTCTTAAATAAGCTTAAGCAAGAATAGCCCTGTGTTTTTTTGCTTATATAAAATAGCCAACCAAATTAACGGATACGAAATGGATACAAACGGAAGTTTTATCTACCTTGGGTTTTAATTTTAGATTTAGCGTAGTGCCATCGCCAATAAAGGCATAAATACTCTGATAAAACTCTAAAGGGCTTAAAAAGTGACCTCCAAGTGCCACCCTATTGAGTTTACGCCCGTTAAAAAGATTATTTATTGCAAAATTTAAAACCCTCTATTGACTTATTCATGTTGCATAAATACAGTAGCCATTACAATAACTTAAATTTTGTTAACACTTTTTTAACCTATTTAAGTTATAAACATATTTCCAAATATTTTTGAATTAAGGGTGGGTTAGGTATGGTTGCAAGCAAGCAGGTTATTGCAGAAGAAGGGCTTAATTTTGATTTAGAAGATCCTAATAATTGTGGTGTTGGTGGAACTATAGATGCAACAGGCGAGCAAACTAGGGAAACCGTAGAGATTACAAACAAAATGTCTTTAGGATATATTCATCGAACAGGTACTACTCCTGGTAGAGATGATAAACCTATAAGCGACGGTAATTCTATCGGCGAAGATTTATCTGTTGATTATTTTAATCAAGTTATTTCTGAGGAATTTGGTAAAAATGATGTCATCTTAGAAGAAGGTAGATTTGCTGTTGGCATGTTTTTCCTGCCTCAAGATAGAAAGGCACTAATTGAGGGTAAAACACCAGAAAGATTTGTAGAAGAATTAATTGAAGAAAATGGAGCCTATGAGCTTATAGGTTGGAGAAATCCTAAAATTGGATTTGAGGCACTAAAATTACCTGAAGAAGTTTATAATAATATTCCTGTAGTAAAAAAGTTTTTAAACGAAAGAATTAAGTTTTTGCAAGATGAAGTTAATGGCTTGGATATAAAAGATTCTGATCCAGTATTATACTCTAAAAAATTAGCAGAAGCAGAAAAATCTGCAGTTTTTGAAACATTAAAACAGTATAATTTAGAAGAATGTTCTTTATCAATTGATGTGATAATAGACTTACCAAACTACAGACAGCCTATTTTAAGGATGAAAGATGACATAAGTACTAGCGCAGGGCAAGAAGCCATTACGGAATTACATTGCGCTATTTCAGACTTATCAAGAGGCTTTAATGAAGGAAAAGCTCCTCAAGAGAGAATATATCCAGCCTCTCTTTCTACAATGAATGTTACTTATAAAGGTCCATTCATGCCGCAGCAACTTATAGATTTTTATGATGATAGAAACCAAGAAAATTATAAAACAAGCGAGGGGACTGTTCATGGAAAATTTGCAACGGTTGGCGGAACAGATGTAACAAAAGCACACGGAATTAATGTAGGAGACTCATTAACTGGTGATACAAACGGAGATTATGTAACTATAGATAATAATGAAGATGATAGAAATTCATTTCTTGCTACTGGTGTTTTAAAAAATCCATTTGACGTGTCTCAAGCTTTTGATTCGGCTCATATGGTTGCTCATGTAAGTGATCTAAAAAGGATTTTTGGCAATCTTACAGAGGAGGCCATATTTTCATTGCTTACACCAGCGTATGAGCAAGATCCAGATATGCCAGAATACACAAAAGCTTTTTTTAGAATAAAAAATATGATGTTTAAGCCTTATTCCGGGCCAACAAATTTAAACTTCAAAGGAATTGATAAAGAAGGATATAAGTGGGGATCCGTAAAAGATCCAGCTGGATCAAGACCAAGTTGGTTTTATGTAACTGTAGATGAACAAGGCAAGGCAAAGAGGCTATATAAAGGATCTGAGGTTCTTCATTCCGTAGAAGAGTTAAAGGCAAGAGGGGAATACTTAGTTTATACGGATATGCTTCAATCAGGAGAGATGTTTTACTTCAATAGAAATGAGAAAAAGCTATATAGAAATAAGGATATATTAGAAAAAATAACGAATCCAGAAAAAAACGGAGGCGTAGATTATATAAAAGTTTTACAATCTTTATTAACTGAAGGCATTGAAGTTTCTGATGATGAAATTGATATATATGAATTCAAAAAACACAACTTAGACTTAACAACAAAACTCAACTACTTTGCTTGGAATAGAGAAACTAGGGACTATGTAATAAATGAGATAGCAAGAACAGGCCTAGTACCAATAAAAGCTATGGGTGATAGTGAGGCAAATTCGGCGTTTATTCGCAATATCGTTGCGCATTTCATGGAGAATTTAAAAGAGAAATGTGTTCAAATTATAAATCCATCTTTAGATGTTTTAAGAAAGCAGAAAATTTTGTCTTGGGCAGATGAAATCGGTGCAAACCCAAATTTGGAAGAATTTAAAGATAGAAAGCTAACACCAATAAAAGATAAGTGGTTTAAACCAGGAGAGCTTGATAATCTCAAGGAAATAAGAAGTGAGTATGCAGCCGTAATAGATTGTACGGCAGAAGTTGGCTACTTAAATCAATTTACCGAAGAAGAAAAAATAGAAAAGCTCAATGCTAGGGTAGAAGAAATATGCAATGAAGTTGAAAGAGCAATAAATGAGGGTAAGAAAGATACCATTATTCTCTCTGATGAAAACATATCAATGACGAGGCAAGCCCCAACAGATGCGGTAGTTTTAAGGGCGGTAATGACAAGGCTTAAAGAGAAAGAGTTATCACCAAAAGCCTCAATTATTTGTGACTCTGGGCAATCTAAAGATCCAACACATTCAGCAAAATTACTTACCTTAGGCGCAAAGGCTGTTAATGAAAGATCAATGCATGAATATCTTCAATCTTTTGCGCAAGAAAATGGTTTAAAATACTCTTCTACAATAAATGCATATAAGGAAGCTTGGCTAGGTAATTTAGCTAATATGATGGGGGCAAATGGTGTTAGTGCATCAAGAAGTTACACAAATGGATTATTCGTATTTTTACAAAACATTACCAACGAAGATGGTATGTTTGGGAAGATATTTAAAGGTTTAAAATCTAAAGTTCAGGGCATGGATGAGAGAGATATAGCCTCTTCTATGATTAGAGCTCAAGAAGATTCCCAAGTCCAATTAGCTTGCTTTAAAGAACTTAATTCAGAAGTTTTAAATATATTAGAAAGTGCAGGTCTACACGAAATAAAATCAAAATTACAAGATGAGAAAACTTTATATGGTTTATTTTCTCAGTGTTTTAATTCATTTGAAGAGGCTGTTTTTCTTGATGATAAAAAAGAAAGAGTTCTAGCTTTTAAAGAGGCTATAAGGGGAATGTTAGAAACCGCTGGCTTATATGAGCATGCAACCCTTTCTGATGGAGCTGAAAAAGTAGCAAAATCATTTGAAACTTTAGACCCCTTAAATAAAGCTATTTCACAGAATGAATCTAGTTTGATTGAAGCTTTCGAAAGAGCAAAAAAGGGCTTTAATGATATTGATTTACAATTAAGCGGTAGATATCAAAGAGATGTTAATTCCAGAAGAAAGTTACTCGGAGCAGAAACTGTTGAGTTTTATACTGAAGGTGTAAATAGAAATATAGCTGCTGGCAAAATGGAAGAGCTAGAAGCTAATATGGAAGAATATGAATGGAGAGGAAAAACATACAGAAGATTAAAACAATCATACATAGATGATCCAAATATTCCTCCTAGTGATGGCTATAGGTATTATGTACAAGAGACGGAAAAGATGAAGCAAGAAACTCCGTTTCATCTTGCAAATTTTAGGCAAGAAGTTGAGCCTGATCCGTCAGTTGCAATTCCGATATCAGAAGTTCAAATTAAACCAAGCGATGTAATAAAATATTGGATAAAACCAGGGCAAATAAGCGCAGGAGCTTTAGTTATTGAAGAGGGGGAGTTTGAAAAAGATCTTACGGAAGAATTTAAGAAGTTTCAGGAAAACCCAACTTTAGAAAACATAACTTTTAGATTTACCATGGCTTCTGCTTGGAGAGCTTTTGCAGAAGCTTTTGGTGAAATACTTGGAAATGGATCTGCTGGTGAAGGCGGTGTTCCAATTGGCATTGCAGGAACACCTTATGGGCCAGCACATATACAAAACTCTACTGGGCAATTTGGAAGTCATCCTGAGGTTGTCGTAGCTACTGCTACACGAAATGAGGAAAATGACTCTATTGCAAAAGGCGTATTACAAGTAAAAGTTATACAAGGTGCTAAACCAAAAAGAGGGGGCAAACAAACCCCTCTTAAAGTTACTGTTGATATAGCTGCACTAAGGCAAACATATCCTCATGTTCCTTTACCTAGCCCTTCTGAATTTGCAGATACTATGTCTGTTGAAGATTTTATGGGGTTGATAAGATATTACAAGTCTTATGATATAAATTTGGATGTAAAAATTGCAGTGCAACCTGGTTGCGAAACTGTTGCTTTGGCAGCTGCAAAATCTGGAGTTGATAACATTACACTTGCTGGTTATGGGGGGACTGCAGCAAGCGGTGCTTTAGATGCAAGGAGTAATGGTGATGATGTAAAAGATTACATAGCTTTTACTAGAGCTGTATTAGACAAAAAAGGGTTTAGTCACGTCTCAATATCAGCAGAAGGAAATTATATAAGTCATAAAGATATACTATTTGGAATGGCTCATGGCAGGGCTGCTGCTGGCTTCGGAACTATGGCTATGGTTTCAGGCGGTTGCGTTTTAGCAGAAGTTTGCTTTAAAGGTGGTGTAAATCCAGATTCAATATGGAGAGCCGTTATTGGGCTTGCAAAAGAAGGTAACCAAGATTTTACAATACCAAAAGTAGTTGATTATTTGTCAAGAGTTGAGGGTGTTGAATATTGCCCTGTTGGAATGGCCAACAGTGGAATTCTTTTTGATAAAGAGAAATCAAAATATATGATGCAACAATTTATTGTGGACATGGCAAAAGCAACTGTTGAGGATATGGCAAAGCATGGCTGTAGAACTCCAGAAGAGTACTATGCAAAATGTAATCAAATATATCAAAATATTGATGTTAACAGCAGGTTAGAAGAGCTTGGGCAAAAACTTTATGGTAAGTTTGATATGTCCATATTTGATACGGTTATTAATAGTAGAGTAACCTCTCAAGAATTTATCGATAAATATATTAAAATTCAGTATGCTGACGATAAACTTGGTTTTGTAGATAAAGTTAAGGATTATTTTTCTAAGTTTAGAGAAACCCTGGAAAGCAAACCATGGCTAAAAACAGCTTCTTTTTTAAAAGTTGGACCTTCTGGAAGATCTTTTGCACATCTTGCTCTTGGAAAGGGTGAATTAGAAGATATAGCTCTAGAAATAGGCTCGAGAGAAAATCCAATTCCTATGGAAGCTAATTACGAGGCTATTGGCGTAAGAACTTTTGCACAGGTTGCTAAAGAAGTTTTTAATGCAAAAAAAGCTGCTTTTATGAATGCTTTTCCTAATAGATTAGCTTTAGATGCAGGGCAAAAAATATTAAAAATATTTACCAGCGGAACTCCAGGTCAAAGAGCTTTTGCTGGCATGGTTCCGGGTGTGAAAGTTGTGCATGAAGGGGTTTTACTTGATACATCTGGAAGAAACAAAAGTGGAGGAGATACAACAGTTCTAGCGCCTGAAACATTTTTTACTGCATTTCCAGATAAAATCCCTGAACAAATTTTTGTTTCGAATAACCCAACAGCTGAAACTTTACTTGTAGTAGCTGGGGCTTCAACTAACTACGGAAAAAATGGTGGTAATGATTTTTATGAGGGTTGTATTGGGCCTAATTTTAGATCATGCTCTCATGGTGGAGCAGATGTTGGCTTAGGAGTGAAGGATTATGCGGGTGAATTCCAAAGCAGAGGTGTAATGGGTGTGTTAACAGATAATTTTGGATCAGGATTTGGTAATGGTCAAATTGGTGGCTTCAATTTTGTTTATGACCCTAATAATAAACTTCAAAGTAATATGGACCATTCAAGCCTAACTCATTTACCTAATGAAATTAGACCATTGTGTGAAATGGTAGCAAAACACTATATTGAGTTAGGCTTGAAT
>DQGZ01000211.1 GCA_003531345.1 Alphaproteobacteria bacterium
TAAAACCTGAATTTAGTGTTGTTAAACCTATTCCTAAATTTTCTTCTATAAATGAATCAAGTGCTAGCCTATGTTCATGTATTAATGGGTTAAAATCAACCCCATTAATTTTTTTAATACCTAAATACGCTGCTTTTCTAGATGCTAGTGTGGGTTCTAATGTATTAATGAATAAATTAACTACCTCTTGGTGATTGGAATTATTTTTATCGTAAGTCTCTCCATTAACCTCCCCTATACCCCCATTTCTTAAAAAAGCTCTAAGAAAACTGCCAATTAAATTGTCTGGTAGGTTGAAATTTGGGCTAGAGCTAAGAGTTTCCAAATAAATAAGTTTACCTTCTCCATTTATTTTTATTGTGGGTTTTTTATTGCCATCATCTTGTTTTGCAGACGGGGTTGTAGGCGGTGTTGCATCTTGCATTTGCCTTTGAAGTGAAACTTGTTTTAACATAATTATATAATAAATAAATTAACGACTGTGTTAGATTGTAACACAAATTTATTAAAAAATAGTTAACATATTAAGATATTTCTGTTATTGTTTGAAAGAATATACCTAACCCATTGAAACTAAATATAAATGCCTTATAACATCTGTGAGATTTCATGCCTAACAGGTGAAGCTGTTAGGCCTGTTTTTCTCGTTATAGTCTAACCATGTTGGAGTTTTCTAAACCCCCTCTCGTAAAGACTTTATCGCAATTCACTATAAATTACTAAGCAATATACCTGAAGGTAAAATTATATGCAAAATGAACAGGTAAATTTCGGGTTTCAGAAGGTTTCTTCAGAGGAAAAAACTGGAAAAGTATTTGATGTATTTAAAAGCGTTGCCAGTAAATATGACATCATGAATGACTTCATGAGTTTTGGGTTGCACCATATATGGAAACGAATTTTTGTTAATAAAATTGAGCCGAAACAGAATTCAAAGCTTTTAGACCTTGCAGCAGGAAGCGGTGATATTTCATATAATTATCTAAAGAACAGCCGAACAAAAAATATCAAAACTGAAGTAGTTGTAAGTGACATTAATGAGAACATGCTGGAGCAGTCCAAGCCAAAATTCTTTGATGCCAATTTCAGTAAAGATATAAAATTTGAGATAATAAACGCAGAAGAGATACCCTACCCAGACAATCATTTTGATTTTTGTACCATTTCATTTGGTATCCGTAATGTTACGGATATTCCCAAAGCATTATCGGAAATTCATCGGGTATTAAAACCAGGTGGTAAGTTCTTGTGCCTTGAATTTTCACCAGTTGAAGAGGGGGTAATCAAAAAAATATATGATACTTACTCGTTTAATGTTATTCCAAAAGTTGGTAAATTGATAACGGGTGATGAAGCAAGCTACCAATATCTGGTTGAAAGTATAAGGGTGTTTCCTAAATCAGATGATTTTAAGAATATGCTAGAAAATGCCGAGTTTAAAAATGTGAGGTTTGAAAAACTAACTTTTGGAGTTGTTGCTATACATACGGGGTGGAAGATATAATGTTCTCATCAATAAATAACATAAACCGTTTATTTAAAATTTTCCGCACACTGGCGGAGTATGATGCATTGTTCTTTGCTGAAAATCTGAGGTCTTTCCCAACAATTACCTATATTGCAAAACTGGTTTCACCTAAGCGCTCAAACCAGATAATGAATTTGCGTAAAGGTCAAAGGCTTGCGCTTGCTTTGCAGAACCTTGGTCCAACTTTCATCAAACTTGGTCAGGCTTTATCAGTACGTGCAGATATAATTGGTGAGGAAATAGCAAAAGACCTTTCAGCTCTGCAGGATAGTTTACCGCCTTTTTCTACACGGGTTGCCAAGGATATGATAGAAAGTGAGCTGGGTAGGAAAATCACCGATATGTTCGATGATTTTGAGGAAAGACCAGTTGCCGCAGCTTCCATTGCACAGGTGCATTTTGCAAAACTGAAAGAAACAGGGGAAGAAGTTGCAATAAAGATATTGCGCCCCAATATAGAAAAAAAATTCAGGCAGGATATTGAATTACTGGAATGGATGGCAAGGAAAGTGCAGGATAATTTGCCGAAGCTTCGCCGCTTGAAGCCAGTTGAGATGGTGGAAACATTTGCCGTTACCAGCCGCAATGAAATGGATTTTCTGCTGGAGGCAGCAGCTGCATCAGAACTGAAAGATAATTTCAAAGATGATAATGAAATAAAAGTTCCAAAAATATACTGGCATTATACCACCAATAAAATTCTGGTGCTGGAGAAATTCAAGGGCATACGTGTCAATGATATTGAGGCCTTGCAGGCAGCGGGGCATAATATCAATGAGATACTACGCAAATCAGCTAATATATTTATGAAGCAAGCTTTGCGTGATGGTTTTTTTCATGCGGATATGCACCCTGGCAATGTGTTAGTTGATGAAGTGGGAAGGATAGCGGTTTTTGATTTTGGTATAATGGGCAGGATAGACCGCAAGACCAGATTATTTCTTGCGCAAATGCTGTTAGGCTTTCTTAATCGTGATTATGAAAAAGTTGCCGAGCTTCATTTTGAAATGGAGATAGTTCCCCCAACACAGGATAAAAAGTTATTTGAACAGGCTTGCAGAAGTATTGGTGAACCAATTATGGATTTACCTCAAAATCAAATTTCAATTGGTAGGTTGCTCGGGCAATTATTTAAAATTGCAAATAATTTTGAAATGCAGTTATTGCCGCAACTTTTCTTGCTGCAAAAAACCATGGCAATGGCAGAAGGAATTGGCAGAACATTAAACCCGAACCTTAATATTTGGGAGCTTTCACGTGGGTTAATTGAAGATTGGGGGAAGGAAAATTTCAGTGTAAAGGCTCGTACTAAAGACAGAATA
>DQGZ01000097.1:0-3479 GCA_003531345.1 Alphaproteobacteria bacterium
CTTCCAGAGGCAAAGCCTGAAGGCAGAATATTCCGTTATCTTGCGGGCAACCTGATTGAAGAGGAGGAGAAGGAATTTACCCGTTCAGATATAAGTAAAACAACCCAAGATAATTATAAAAAAGGTTATGATGAGGGCTACAAGAAGGCGTCTGATGAGGTGAAGAAGCAAACACTAGATGTTGAGGCTCAGAACAGCCAGAATATCCAGCAGATAGCAGATACCTTAAGCAATATCAATACGCAGATAGAAAATGAAAAATCTGAATTTAAAAAACAGTTCATAGAATTCTGTAAAGCTGCTTTACAAAATGTTTCCCAGAATATTTTCAATGAAAAAGCCGCCGAAGTATTCGCCAAAGCAATAGATGAGGCAATTCCCGTTATTCCACAGAACCGTAAGATATTCATCAAGGCAGAACAGAGGATACTTGATAAGCTTAAGCTACGCATGGAGGAGAAGTTTAAGGACAAGAATTTTGTAGAAAATGTGATATTTGAGGTAGATAATAAAAATTTAAACACCTGCCGCCTAGAATGGGATAATAGTGGCATTAATATTGATCTTAATGAAAAATTAAAACAGGTGACAGAAATTTTTGATGATTATTTAAAATCTATTTAGTTCTTAGTTGTTAGTTATCAGTTCATAGTATAAGATTGTGAACTAGGTACTTAAGAACTAAAAACTAAAATTGGTAATGGCTGAAGCACAAGAAATTGAAACTAAAAAATTTACTCCTGGTCAGGAGATTGATATTGACGCAATAGGTGATGTGCCTATTGAAATATCTGTTGTGCTGGGTGAAGCTAAAGTTACGGTGGATGAGCTGCTTAAAATGGGTGAAGGTGCAGTAATTGAGCTTAATAGAAAAGTAGGTGAGCCAGTAGAGCTTTACGTTAACCAGCGCTGTGTTGCAAAAGGTGAAGTGGTTATTGTTGAAAATAAGATAGGCATAACAATGACTGAGATTTTAAAAGGCGATAAGGAGTGATATAGTTATACTGGTAAAATAGTTTAGGCACTGTTAGCTAATTATTGAATTATTTGTTATGAGTCAAAAAATGAAAATTGGCAGTAAGAAACTGAAGTTAATGGTGGTTCCATTAGCAAAGTTTCTGACGAAATAATTTTCATTTTTTGCCATAACCCAAAGGGCTGCTATTAAAATTGGCATATAGCTGCAAATATTTAATAAGCGCCTAATAAATTAAGATGCAAAAACAGTTTGAAGTATCAACAATATTTGGAATATTCGTTGCAACAATATTGATAGCAATAGCCGTTATTGCAGGCGCTTCCAGCGCTTCTGGCTATTTTGACATTTTTTCCATCATGATAGTGTTTGGCGGGACTATCTTTGTTACTATTGCATGTTTCTCCATAACTGATTTTTTTCATGCATTCGCAACATCAACGCAAACTCTGCTATTTATCCCTAAACGGTCAAAAAGTTTTGCATCTTTGGTTGTTAAGCTTGCGGAAGTTTCCAAGAAAGAAGGATTATTGGCACTTCAGAAATATGAGGATAAAATTCCTGACAATATATTTTTTAATAAATACCTGACCTTGATAATTGATGGACTTCCTGCGGCAGATGCTGAAAGATACATGATGCAGGAGATAGAATCTATCCAGATTCGTCACAGAAGGGCAGTTGAGGTGTTGAGCAAAGCAGCTGAAACAGCTCCTGCAATGGGGCTTATAGGAACTTTGGTTGGGCTGGTGCAAATGCTTGGCAACCTTGAGGATGTATCAAAAATAGGCCCTGCAATGGCAGTTGCCCTTCTTACAACATTCTATGGTGCGGTTCTCACATATGTTATACTTTCGCCATTAGCTTCCAAGCTGGAAAAGAATTCCAAAGAAGAAATAGAACAGTTAATGTTATGTGCGGAGGCAGTATCATCAATAGCACGCAGCGAAAGCCCGATGAAGCTGGAACTGAAACTTAACTCAATTCTATCACCTGATCAGAGAATAAAGCTGTTCAGTTGAATAAATATTCACCTTAATCAACTTATAGTATTATTTTATGCGTTTACTGGTAATCGGAAAATTTGGTACTGAGGTATCACAGGCATGTAAAATAGCTACTGATAAAGGCGCTAAGATAATAAATGCCGAAAATATTGAACAAGGTTTGCAAAAACTTTTATCTGGTGATGGGGTTGAAGCCGTTCTGATAGATGTAGAGCAGGATATTGCAAGATTTGTAATAGAAACTATGCGTGAGCATATCACCACCCCAATAATTGCCTACGGTATAAATGCAGATAGCAAAAAGGCAGCTTTATCCATCAAGGCTGGGGCGCAGGAATATCTACCACTTCCACCAGAGGAGGAATTAATAGCGGCAATACTTGAAAGTATCTCTGATGAAAAGCTGGAGATGATCTCAAGCTCGGAGGTAATGAAAAAAGTAGTGGAATTAGCAGAAAAGGTATCTCCTAGTGATGCATCTGTGCTTATAACTGGTGAATCGGGAACTGGTAAGGAAGTAATGGCACGTTACATACATAGTAAAAGCAATCGTAAAAATGAAAAATTTGTATCAGTTAATTGTGCGGCAATACCTGAAAACCTTCTGGAAAGTGAATTATTCGGCCATGAGAAAGGTGCTTTTACTGGTGCGCTGAATCGGCGTATTGGTAAATTTGAAGAAAGCAGTAATGGTACTTTGTTGCTTGATGAAATATCTGAAATGGACTTACGCCTGCAGGCAAAATTACTTCGTGCCTTGCAGGAAAAGGAAATAGACAGGGTTGGCGGTTCAACACCTGTAAAGGTTAATCTGCGTATACTTGCAACCAGTAACCGTGACCTTAAAAAGGAAGTTAAGGAAGGTAGGTTCAGGGAAGACCTTTATTTTCGCCTGAATGTCATACAATTACAATTGCCCCCCCTGCGTGAGCGCAGAGATGATATAAAAGCATTTGCAGCATATTTTTCGGGTAAATTTGCGGAGCAGAACAGCCTTGCAAAACCAAAAATAGCTGATGATGCTATGAGAGCTCTAGAGGCTTACGAATGGCAGGGTAATGTACGCGAACTTGAGAACACAATGCATCGGGCGGTTTTACTTTCAAATAAAGGCGTAATTGATAAAAATTGTCTAATGCTTGAAGGTATAGAAAACTCAAATGAAAATACTAACGGTTCCGAACTTAAAACTCTTGTGGGAAGAACAGTTTCCGATGTTGAGAAGGAGCTGATATTAAATACACTTGGTTCAGTTTCAGGAAATCGTAGTAAAGCGGCAACCATTCTTGGTATATCGCTTCGTACTTTGCATAATAAACTTAAGGAATACGAGGCAAGCCAGCAGGTTGCATAACAACAAAAAGATGATTCAAATGTCTATTTTACTATTACTTATACCGCTTGCCCTCATATTGGGGATTATTGCACTTGCAGCCTTTATGTGGGCTTTGAAGAATAACCAGTTTGACGACCCCAAAGGTAACTCAGAAAGAATA
>DQGZ01000097.1:3774-4241 GCA_003531345.1 Alphaproteobacteria bacterium
AACTCAGAAAGAATATTAATAGAAGAAGACGAATAATTCTGTGCGTGTTTATTATGACAAACTTCAGGCTTGCTTATTCAAAATAGTCTAGGCCTGAATTATGCCCCAAAAAAGAAACGTTGGATGATTTAAAAGAAGGTTTATTTGCGATAAAAGAAATGGGCAAGAAAATTACGCAACTCTTTCGCCCCTTAACTCACCGCCAGTGTTAGTTTTTACACTGAAAATTATATTGTCTGAAATTTTGTTAATCTCTTCCAGCGTTAAAGTGTTTTGTTTTGGTTGTAATTTCACCTTAAACGCTACGGATTTTTTACCTTCTGCTTTTAGTTTCTGATCTTGGTAAATGTCAAAAATATTTACTTCTTCCAATATATCCTTCTCCGCTTTTTTCACGGCATTTATAATATCAATCGCCATTACTGTGTCGTTCATCAAAAATGCAAAATCACGCTCAACTGGCTGGA
>DQGZ01000176.1 GCA_003531345.1 Alphaproteobacteria bacterium
TTGGGGCGTCGCCAAGTGGTAAGGCATCGGTTTTTGGTACCGACATTCAGAGGTTCGAATCCTTTCGCCCCAGCCAATCAGAATAACCACTCAGTTTTACCATAGCATCAAATGGTTTCTTTAAGGAATTAGGTTTCTTTAAAAATATTGCCCATCAAATTTTATAGTATAGTAATAAGATAGACCACCACTATAAAAATAAAGTAGGATGGTAAAATGAAAAATTTTAAAATAATATCTCTGTTACTAATATTGCTATTAGCAGGAATTATATTTTTCTGGCAGTCTTTGCAGTATCTTGAAGTTGCTGGGGGTCAGCTAATCACTTTATTAGGGGCAAAAAACATAAAAGTTAGTTCGTTAAAAGTTAATACTTTAACTAACTCACAGGTTGAGTTTTCAGATATTATAATAGGCGAAGATTCAAACCTTAAAGTGCATAATCTAAAAACCAGCTATGACCTGTCAAAACTGATCTCTGGAAAGTTAAATAATCTGGAAGCCGATGATATAGAGGTCAATATATATGAAAAAGATGGAAAATTTTTAATTGCTGGACTGGAAAAATTTTTAGAAAATAACCCTCAAAAAGATAATGCTGCTAAATCTATAAACTTCACTGACATAGACTCACTTAGAAAAATATTACCTGAAAGACTGGTCATAAAAAATATGGAAATATCCCTGAAAAGCAGGAAGATAGAGGCTGTATTGCCTCTGGATGTTAATTTTGGTTTTGATAATACCGAAACTATATTAAAAATAGCCAGCAAGAATTTTGACCTTACCGCAGCCCACTATGAATTAACTACTGGAAATATCCAGTTGGATGCAATTTTGAACGAAAATCAAAAATGGCAGGGTAACGTTTTCATTCCCTCAATTAAAATAACTAAAACAGGTGACGATACAGCAGACATTTCAGTGAAATTAGGGTTTTTACTCTCTCAGGATAATTTAGAAGCAGATATTTTAATTAATGATCAGAAAAATTCCATAAAAGCTGATATGAAATTATTCATGCCAGTTGCTGCCCCCTCCTCTGGAAACTTGAATATACAACATATCCAGTTTCCTTGGGGTGTTGGTTTTATATCATCTAAGCTGGTCAATGTACCATTAAATATGAAAGAGGAAATATCAGCAGTCATTAAATTAAACAATGTTGATCTATCAAGCACCCTAGGTAATTTGAGCGAGGGTAAAATAAAAGGTACTGGGAAGATCAGCGGTTCATTTCCTGTTGTGTATGATCCAGCAAGTGGAAAAATTTTATTAAAGAATGGTGAGGCAAATGAGGTTGACGAAGGGGTTATATCCGTTTCTCCTGAACTGCTTCCAGGTGATAATACTAATCTGGAACTAGCACGCAGTACTTTGGAAAATTTTCACTATACTAAGTTGCAGATTTTGGTATCATCTGATGCTATAAAGTCTTCAATTGCACTTGCAATTGAAGGAAAAAACCCTAATTCTCAGGAAAAAAGGCCAGTAAAATTTAATATCAATCTGACTGGCGATATGCTGCAATTGATCCAGCAGAGCATATTACCATTAAATGACATTAAACAATTATTAAAACAGGAAAAATAATGAAAATATCATCAATACTAACGGCCTTACTTTTTTCTATCATGGTGGTTTCATGTTCGCCAACGGTTAAGGTAGAAGCACCAGATAAACCGATAGAAATTAACTTAAATGTTAAAATTGAACATCATATAAAAGTTGAAATAGAAAAAGATGTTAAAAAAGCAATTACCAACAACCCTAATATTTTCTAATAACCAAGGTATCACATGAAAAGATCAAAAATATTTTACGTTCTATTGCTGGCTGCTTTAGTTGTTACTTTTTCAGAGCAGGTTCTCGCATTAGACCTACAACAGGCGCGTACACAGGGTATTATTGCTGAACAGCCTGATGGCTTTGTGAGAGTTGTAAAACCTGGTTCTGGTGCAGAAGCATTGGCTGATCAGGTGAATGCTGCCCGCAGGCAGGAATATCAGCGTATTTCAAAAGAGAATGGTCAACCTATTGATGTGGTAGCAAAAATAGCCGCTAGTGAAATTGCAAAAAAACTGAATTCCAAGAGGTAGCGTTAAAATTTTTTAGGTTAATAGAAGCTATAGTATAATAAATTGCAGTAATTTATTCACAAAAAGTGCCGTCGATTGCAAGCCAAATGTTTGATAAGCCTATAAAACTGAAGGTTTGCTTCCCTTCTTAAGTAATAATCCCTAGTAATAGGCATGCATAATATTATGAACGCATTATATTTTTTTAATATACTTTAAGTTGCTTCGCTATAACAGCTTGCAATTATGTTCATAAGCCAATTAATCCTCGTAATTATCTTCAACTAACCTATCAAGTAATTGTACACCGAAGCCAGTTGCACCAGCGGGGCTTAAGCCCTTATCTTTATCTGCCCACGCTACTGATGCGATATCTAAATGTGCCCAAGTTTTTTTGTTCACAAAGCGTTCAAGGAAGCAACCAGCAGTAATTGTTCCGCCGCCTTTAGTATTACTTATATTTTGAACATCTGCGGTTTTACTATCAATTTGTTTTTGATATTCATCACCCAAAGGTAGTCTCCAAACTGCTTCACCAACAGCTTCACCTGCTTTCGAAATTTGCTCAGAAAGTTTATCATCATTACTCATTAAACCAGCTTTATGCTGCCCTAATGCAATGCCAACAGCGCCAGTTAGCGTTGCAAGGTCTATCATAATTTTAGGGTTGAATTTGCTTTGTGTATACCACAGTGCATCAGCCAAAACTAACCTGCCTTCAGCATCAGTATTTAAAACTTCAATAGTTTGCCCACTCATTGAAACCACAACATCAGAAGGGCGCTGTGCATTACCATCTGGCATATTTTCAACTAAGCCAATTACACCAATTGCATTTACTTTTGCCTTTCTGCCAGCAAGTGCACGTATTGCACCAACCACAGCGGCGCTACCACCCATATCATATTTCATATCCCACATTCCTTCTGAAGGTTTAATGCTGATACCGCCAGTGTCAAAAGTTACGCCTTTACCAACAAAGCAAACTGGGCGAGATTTCTTATCAGCACTGCCATTATAAGTCATAATTACTAAGCGAGACTCCTTGCGAGAACCTTGCCCTACGCCAAGCAGAGCATTCATACCAAGTTTTTTCATATCTTTCTCATCAAGAATTTCAACTTTAATTGGTAATTTTTTAAAATCCTCTTTTATAGCATCAGCGTATGACTCAGGGTAAATAACATTAGGCGGCTCTGAAACATAATCTCGTGCTACAAATATAGCGTCTGCAATGGCTTTTAATTTTTCAAATTTAGCTTTTGCCTGAGTATTTTCCTTCAATGCAACATTCAAAACTTTCATTGATGGCTTGTCTTCCTCTTTCTTTTTTGTGAAATATTTTAAGAATGAATAACTTTTTAACCTTCCGCCATAAGCCAATTCTGAAGCGGCATTCGCAGCAGCAAAGCCAAAAATCGCACCTTCAACTACTATGGTTGCTTCACCAATTTTATTACTATTTAAACAGGTTAAAATTTCAGCACCAATTTCCCTTAGTGTTTTTTCAGGGTTTTTTGGTTCAACTTCACCGATGCCAGCAATAATAACCCTTGAAATGTTTTTA
>DQGZ01000209.1 GCA_003531345.1 Alphaproteobacteria bacterium
GGTAATAAACGCAAAAATAAGTTTGTCTGTTTTAAAAATGGCTATCACGGTGATACTATGGGGGCGCTCTCCCTGAATGACCCCGAAAGCTGGATAGCAAAAGCTTTTAATAATTATGCACCTCAGCAATTTTGTGTTGATTTACCATTTGATGAGTATGGCTTTGCGGAGTTTGAGGAGATATTATCAGGCGTGAATAAAGATGTTGCAGCGGTTATAATTGAGCCATTGGTACAGGGTGCAGGCGGTTTAAAATTTTACAGTGCAGACATTCTAGCGGAAATATACAGGCTTACAAAAAAACATAATTTATTATTTATTGCAGATGAAATAATGACGGGTTTTTATAGAGCAGGCAATATATTCGCCTGTAATGAAGCTGGCATAGTGCCTGATATAATGTGTATAGGTAAGGCATTAACAGGTGGTATGATAAGCCTTGGTGCAGTGGTTACTACTGATGAGATATTCAATGCTTTTTTAAGTGATACGCTTGATAAGGCACTTCTTCACGGGCCAACCTTTATGGCAAACCCGCTGGCGTGCAGCGCAGCTATTGCCAGTTTAGAACTATTTGAACAGGAAAATTATATTGAAAAAGTTGAAAGAATAGAAGGCTGGCTTAGTAAAAAGCTTATGCAGTTCAGGTTTAACCCCAAAGTTGCTGAGGTTCGCGTTAAGGGTGCAATTGGTGTAGTTGAGTTAAAACCATTTTCAAGCAGTGATGAAATGTGGAACTATATGTTTGCGCTTCGCCAGAAATGTTTGAAACACAATGTCTGGCTTCGCCCGTTTGAAAATATCATATACATCATGCCTAATTTCAATATTACTGAAAATGAGATAGACCAATTGGTAAATGCAATAAGAGAGGAATTATAAAGCTTATAAACTTTTCGCCCGCAGTGGGAAACATAAAAAATGCTCAAGCCATTAAAAACACTTATCAAGATAACAAAATACTCACTGGACGAGAAGCGCAAAATACTTAACGCCCTTCTTGAAAGCAAAGAGCAGATGATAAAAAAGATCAAACAGCTGGAAGATGAGATAAATGAAGAGCAAAAGAAAAATGAAATCATGCCTCTGGACCTAAGAATGATATTCCCTTATTTCGTCATTATGATGAGAAACAGGCAACAGGTTATTTTAAGTGAGATAGAGAAACTAAACCCGCAGATACAGAAAGCAACTGATGAATTATATGAGGTGTTTACTGAAAATAAAAAATATGAGGTTCTAAGGGATAGAAAGATAGAGGAGTTCAATTATGAGTTTAATAAAAAGCAGCAGCTTGAGCTTGATGAAATAGCAATAGCCAAGTTTGCAAGACAGGAGCAGTGAAACCTATGGAAAACCGAGATAACAGGATAAAAAAAATGCAGTATCGTGCATGGTACAGGGGTAACAGGGAAACTGATAAGATACTTGGTAATTTTGCCCGTGAAAAACTAAATGGCTTTTCTGATAAGGAATTAGATCAGTTTGAAGAAGTGCTTGAATTGCAGGATGTTGATATTTATGATTGGGTATCAGGAAAAAGACCAGTGCCAAAAGAACTACAAGAAAACCAAGTGTTCAAACAAATGCTTGAATATAAGCTTGTGTAAAATACCTTATTAGCCTAGGCTTATGCAGCCTTTACCCTGCCATTTTTTATAGCGCAATATAGCAGGTAAGCAAAAGGTAATGCTGAAACTGAGTATATTATGCTTTTTCCTACAAAGCCTTTTACTAATAGTTTTGACTGAGCGTGCCAGAATTTATTGTCAACAAATGGCAGTGCCTTAACTTCGGTTAGCTCATAAATTCCGTATAGGAAAAAATATGCCGCCAAAGCTATCAAGAAGTAAGAGGTTAGTTTTAAAAAACCACCCAAGTTTATAAGATGGTTATACTTAAACCATATAAAACCTAAAACAATAGTTGCCAGCAAGCCAAAGCCTGAGCCAATTAAAATATCCGCAGCATTAGACTTGTATGAAACCACCGCAAGCATTATAGCAATCTCAATTCCCTCCCTTGAAACCATCACTAGAACGAAAAAGAATAATAGGGCGTGCTTCAAAAAGCCAGTATTCTGGTCTGCCAGATTTACCTTGTTATGAATATTTGAAGCAATTTTTTTGCCGTTTTTTATCATGTAAACGCTAAGTGATGCAACTAGAGCCGCAGCAACTAACGCCATTATACCTTCAATTAAAGGCATGTTTTTAAACCCGCTTAAATAATTGCCTAGCACCGCAGATAAAATGACCGAAAATAATACAGAAGCAGTAACGGTAGGTATCAAATAACCTCTATTAGTTTTGGTTAAATATGTTGTTAGTATAAATACTACTAGAAAAGCCTCTACCAACTCCCTGAAAACTATAAAAAAACTCGCAAGCATAAAATAAATTCAGTTAAAAATGATAATCATTATTACTACGGATGGTAATCATTTTCAAGAGATTAATTCTATTAAATCAAAAAATATGGAATTCAATCCTTCAAAAGAGAAAGTTAGGCATTGTTAGGCAGGTATAGATAGCAGGAGATTTTTGTTAAACAGTAGTAAAATGGAGTTATAAATCATAGTGATAGATTTGCTGTAACGCTTGGTTTTTCTACCGAATCTGGCGAGGTAATGTCTGATGAGTGAGTTTTTAGATTCAACCAAAGAAGTCTCCGCCTTAGGTCATTATATCACATTATAAATCTACTATCTATACTTACCTAACAATGCCGAAAGTTACGTTAATACTAACTGTACAAGATAAAATAAATTTGAACTATTATTTTATTTATAACTTTGATATTAAGCCCTAAGGTAAAAAAAATAATCGTATATACATAATGGATCAGGTAAAGAAAATTGAATTGAAAGATGTTTATAAATCTTTCGGTAAAAAGAAAGTATTGCAGGGCGTTAACCTAAGCTTGAACAAGGGTGAAAGTTTGGTTGTAATAGGTGGTTCTGGCAGTGGTAAGTCAGTTCTTATAAAGTCAATCATAGGTCTTTTGAAGCCTGATTCAGGTTCAGTTAAAATAGATGGTCAGGAAACGGTGAATATCAGCCAGTCGGAGCGCAATATTCTAATGGGTAAATTTGGCTATCTTTTTCAGGGTGGTGCATTGTTTGACAGCCTTCCGATCTGGGAAAATGTTGCCTTTGGACTACTGCATGCAAAAAATATGAGCAGGGACGAGGCAAGGGAAATAGCCGAGCAGAAGATAATGCAGGTGGGCATGGGAAAAGACGTATCAGACCTTTACCCCGCCGAGCTTTCAGGCGGTATGCAGAAGCGTATCAGTCTAGCCCGCGCTATTGCAACCAGCCCAGAGATAATTTTCTTTGATGAGCCCACAACTGGCCTCGACCCCATAATGAGTGATGTTATAAATAACCTGATAGTAAAATGCTCCAAGGAGCTTAATGCAACCACTATAACCATCACCCATGATATGGTTTCAGCCATTAAAATAGCAGACAGAATGGCGATGATATATGAGGGCAAGATAATCTGGGAGGGGTCTCCTAAGGTTGCCTTCAACAGTAATAACAGCTATGTTGACCAGTTTGTGCATGGTCGCTCCACAGGACCAATTGAAATAAAACTTCAGGATCATTAAATAGTTATTCCCTCTTCAAATTCTATTCCACTGCTGTAATAACGATTAGGCACTGCAACAATTCCCGCATGGTCATCAATTATCAGGTAGATGCCGCTGTCATCTAGTGAAAGCGCTTGTGCACGCAGTTTTTCAATCTCCAGAGGAGACATGTTCTTATCCATGGAAAAAAGGTTCAGCTGCGAAATAATGTGTTCTATTTTGCTTTTGTCAATTTGCTCCTTATCCCTGTAGCAGGTGCTAAAATATAGTTTTCTAGGCACTTCTATGACTTCTTCACTTTCTTTACCTTTATTTTTTGCAGGTTTGCCCTCATTGTTGACAGTTTGTTTAGAGATTTTATTTTCTAACGTATTTAGGCTTTCGGTGAATTTTTCCTTTTCACTAAAAAACAGGTTTTTAACTGTATTTGCTACTTCATATATAAGCTCTTTCATAATTACTATATTAAGTTACCCCTATTTTTATGCTATCATAAAAAGGTTAACAAACAGTGTCTAAAAGATTAAAAATATGTAAATTCCAGTTGAGAAAATTTCCTTTGGAAGGCTTGTTTGATGGTTGCAATAAAAGTAAGATTATTCGCCTGTCAGTTTTTTATATTCACTCATCAGCAATTTAGTAACTTCTGCAACCCTGAATTCATAATTGCCATATTTACCATTAACGCTACCAACTGGCGTAACTTCCGCTGCTGTTCCCGTCAGGAAAACTTCCTGAGCGCTTGCAAACTCCTCTGGTTTTATGTGGCGTTCAACAACTTTTATGCCATTCTTTTTCGCAATATCAATTACCGTGAGTCTTGTTATACCATTTAAAAAACAATCTGGGGTAGGGGTGTGCAGTTCACCATTTATAACTAAAAATAGGTTTGCGCCTGTTGCTTCTGCTAAATAACCCCTATAGTCCAGCATTATTGCATCATCAAAACCGTCTGCCACTGCTTTGTTTTTTGACAAGGTACATATCATGTATAATCCAGCCGCTTTTGATGCAGTAGGGGCGGTTTCAGGGCTTGGGCGTTTCCAGTCAGCAAAGGTTAGTTTTAAACCTTTTGCAATTGCATCTGCGCTGAAATATTTCGGCCATGCCCACGAGGCCACCGCAACATGGATGCTTGATTTATCCGTAAGTATTGCCATTTGTTCGCTGCCCCGCCAAGCGAAAGGGCGGATGTAACCATTGTCAACATTCCTGACTTTTGCCGCTTCAATGCAGGCATTATTTAATTCCTCAACACTGTATGGAATATTGAACCCCAGCAGTGCAGCGGATTTATGCAGGCGCTCATTATGTTCGGTTAATTTGAACGCTTTGCCGTTATATATACGAATTCCCTCAAACACGCAGCTGCCATAGTGTAGGCCGTGGTTAAGAACGTGAACTTTAGCATCGTTCCATTCAACCATATTGCCATTGTACCAAATTTTTCCGTCCCTATTATCAAAGGGCTGTCCCCAATCCACACTCATATAATTACCTTGAAATTTTTATTTGAGGGGTGATATATTTCTTTTTAGGAAATAAATCAAGGAAACAAGATAAGCTGATGTTCTATGCCCAAAATTTTAATAATAGATGATGACAGGAAGATAAGGGAATTGCTCAGCCAATATCTTGTTTCTCAGGGTTTTGAGGCTGATGCTGCCGAAAGTGCTATTGCTGCCGAGCACAGGCTTGCCACAGAAAAATATGATTTGATAACGCTGGACATAATGATGAGTGGCAAAAACGGTGTGGAGTTCGCAAAAGAATTGCGTGAAAAGGGTAATAAAATACCAGTGATAATGCTTACCGCAAAAACAACGATAGATAACCGCATCGAGGGGTTGGAATCGGGCGCAGATGATTACCTTGCAAAACCATTTGACCCCAAGGAGCTATATTTAAGGATAAAAAAACTTCTGGAGCGCTCGGGCTACCAGCAGAAGGATAGTGCTAAAACTGTCAAATTCGGTGAATATGAATTCAACCTTGAGAACCTCCGCTTAAGGAAGGGCGAGGAAAGAATATTCCTAAGCACAACTGAAGCGGAATTATTGAAAGTATTCTGTGCCAACATAAATAAACCGATAGACAGAACAGAACTGGCAAAAAGGTTTCATGGCATATCAGAGCGCTCAGTTGATGTGCAGATAACCCGCCTCCGCAAAAAGATAGAGCCAAACCCCAAAGAGCCAATATACCTCCAAACCTCCTGGGGTGAGGGGTATGTGCTGCGGGTTTAGTTTATCTGATCAAAAAATAAAATTATCAATTGTCAGGTCAGTTGTAGAATAATTATCGAGTTGTATCTTACCCTCGTTATAGAATATATTTACCGCAGCATCTCCAACATCTACAAAGGTAAGATCATTAAAATCGATGTTATACATTGAAAAATCCAGTCTATCTGCGGTTTCAAAGCCCCCTATCAATATTGAGGTATTGATATTGAAAATATTATTGAAAATAAATACATCTTCAGTACCTGGATATTCAACATTGAAGGAATTAGAGTCGCCGATAAAGCCTTGTTGGAAGTTGATTATAAAAATGTCATTACCATCACCGCCGTATAAACCATTGCTGTAATGACTGGTAGTGCCACTTACTAATATATCATTTCCGTTACCGCCAAATAAGCGGTTTATGCCTTCACCACCGTATATAATATCATTTCCGTCACCTCCGTTAATCATGTCATTGCCATCACCACCATAAATTACATCATCCCCACCACCTCCATTTATATTATCATTTCCACTACCCCCATATATTTCATCGGCGCCATTACCTCCATATATATAATCATCTCCTTCTTCACCATAAACAAGGCTGCTTTCTCCGGTAAGGTATATTGAATCATTGCCATTTCCAAGACGTATCTCAGCGTGGTTTGCCTTTATTGCTAGATAGTCATTGCCACTTCCTGAATCTATATACATGGTTCCGTTAAGGCTTGTGTCCTCGCTTGTAATATGTCCTGCCCAGATTCGGTCATTTCCTGCACCAGAATTTATCCTGAATACTGAATCTGGGTTGCCTTTCAGGAATATATCATCATCACCATCACCGCTGTCTAATTCCATGGATTCAAAAAATACAAAAATATCTGATTGACTTGAACCTATAAATTTTTCTATTAATGAGAAGTCTGAATAGTTATCTGTGTAAGAATTGTCTTCGTCGCCGTGAACTATTTTGTAGGGAAGAATTATTTCGGATGACAATGTTAAAAAGAGATTATTTGAACCTATAGATGCCTTTACAGGTATATATGAATAGCTGTAATCAACAATATCATAACCAC
>DQGZ01000192.1 GCA_003531345.1 Alphaproteobacteria bacterium
TTAAAGAAAAACGCAAAGATTTTTATAATTTTAATGACAGATATTCACTGCCAAAAAACCTTGGTGAAAACCAAACACAAAAACCAAAAGGTAAATTCAGCGTGGGTGATAAAATATATAGCGAAGCATTTGGTTTTGGCAGGGTGTTAAATGTTAATGGCAAGCATTTGCAGATAGTGTTTGAAAAATCTGCGATTAAAACTTTGTTGGAAGATTTTGTTGATGTGGCCTAACTATTAAACAACTTATCTATCTCAGCTTGGTTGGCGCCTTCAAGTTCAGGGCCGTTTAGCAGGCGTGCATCACCTGTTTTTTCTTTGAGTTTTATATCAGCGCCGCCTTTTTTTATTTCATTTAAATATGAAATAACTTTTGTACCGCGTTGCCCGCAGAAATCCTGAAAGTGGCAGTTTTCAAGTATGATAGTTAGTTGCTCACTTATTTGCTCCTGAAGTTTTTTGTCAGAAATTTTTTGAACTTGTTTTTGTGCGGTTTCAATTGCAGTAAAAATGTTGTTAGCACATTTTTCCGTGTCTTTTATCAGAGCTTTTATTTCCTGCTCAGATGCTTTAATTGCTGATGTCATTATGTAGGTTATAGGTTTTAGGTATTAGGTTATAGATAAATTTCTAACACCTAATACCTAACACCTAATACCTTCAAAAGTTACCTATCACCGCCTGCAATTTTTGTTTTAATGTAGCAAGGTTGAATGGTTTTATAATATAATTATTTACGCCAGATTTTTTGGCAATTAATATGTTTTCGGTTTTAGTTTCAGCCGTTACCATTATGAATGGCAGCAATTTAAACCGTTCATCAGCACGGATTTTCTGTAACAATTGTAGCCCGCTCATTGGCTCCATATTCCAGTCAGAGAGCACCATTTTATAAGGCTTCTCTTCAAGCATTGTCCACGCCATTGAGCCATCAGTTGCTTCATCAATATTATTGAAACCCAACTGGTTGAGCAGACCACGCACAATTTTAAGCATGGTTTTATAGTCATCAACTATCAGTATAGGCATATTTTTATCTACAGCCATTTATATCTAAGTTTAAAGTTAGTAGTTTGAGGTTTGAAGATAAATTTAATTTCAGCTTCAAACTTCCAACTAGTAACTACTAGTTATATTCAGGATTTTCAAGTTTCCCGAGTTTATTTAATTTACTGGTTATCTCTTTTGCAACGGCAGGATCCATTTTTGCCATAATTTCTGCAGCATTCTTTTCCTTCATTTTGTCTATAATAGGCACCAGTTCATTAACATCCATTTTCTGCAAAATATCTGCAGCATTCTTGGGCTTCATATTCTCATATATTTTCACTAAAGACTTGGTTTTTTCTTCTTCCTGCTTCCTGTATGCTGTAAGGGATTTTTCAACTTCAGCCTTCAGCAACCTTAATTGCTGTAATTTAGTATCTATACGCTCCTCAGTTATTTTAAGCACATTTTCCTTGATACTTAGATCCTGTTCCCATTTTTGTAGTTTATCACGGCTTTGGGCAAGCCTTTGCAATATCTCAATATCTGTGTCACTCAGTGATTTTATTTCATCAACAGAAAGAACCTTTGCTGCACCTTTTGCCCTAGTATCCACTTCATCCTTTTCTTTTTTTTCTGATTGCTTGGTTTTTTCCTGCGCAGAGGCTTCCTCTGTTTTAAATAAACTCAATATTTCATTCTTACTTTGGTATAATTCTGAAATTTTTACCAAAAATAAAAGAAGGCAACATAGAATAACTGTTTTTAATACTCTGTATTTAAGCATATAGATAGTGCCGTCATAAGATTTGCAAGCATGCGAAGTTAGTAAATTTTTATTATATAGCAAAGAAAAATTGCAGTAGATAGTTATTCATATCTGCAAAATTTTTCTGCCGATAGATAACAAAATTTACAACTTCCTTCGATTGCCATAAAAATTGTTAACTGCTTCGTCATAGAGCTTGTACATAGAGCCACTATGCCCTGCACTTACTTCCTAGCATTTAACAATTTTTATCAAACAACACATCTACAAATATCATAACGACACTATATAGCTAAATTTCCGAATTAATTTCCGCCTTTTTTTGCGCTATTTGTTTAAGCAGACTATCCAATACACTTTTTTTATTGAGATTAGAAGAAGGTTTTGATGCCGATTGATGATCATTATTAGAAGATGGTGCAGCCTTCATTTTATAAAAATCTTCCCTTTGTTGCTTTGCAATATTTACTGCTGGACTTTGCATTATTATACTATCCGCAGCGAATTTACGATAAATATCCCGTGACATGGTTATTTTACTATCCAGGGTTTCTGCTACATTCTCTCCCTTTTCAGTTAAAAAGGAGAGATCGTTAGCAAGAAATTTGGCCTTCTTTATCTGACTTTTTAAATTCTCGTCAGCCTGCGTTCCCATTTCTTTTAGCTCCATTATATTTTTTTCAGCCTGAGCGATAGATTTTCCAAACTCATTAAGGAATTTTGAAAGATCATTTTTACTGGAATTAAAATTAGCAATGCGCCTGCTTAAAATAAAGCAGTATATAATGGTTACCACTAGAAGTATTCCAATAACGATATTTAATATAACACCTATGCTCATATTACAGGTATAGTAAGTTGCGTTTTAGTTAGTAGGTTTGTTATTACGCTAAAATCAAAAATCAGCAGGAAGAAACTGAAGTTAATGGTGGTTCCATTTACGAAGTTTCTGACGTACTGATTTTTGATTTTACAGCCATGAAATAAACAACAGCCAGTTATTACATAACAAATTGGCGATGAAATGTCTATATAACCTAGGAGCTGTGGATAAATTAGTTAAGCAACGCATCTATATATAATTTATCCACAGCTCCTAGACCAATTCTTTTATAGCTTTTGCATCAGTAACTGAAATGGCAACATTATCACCGTAACTGCCTATCTTGCCCTTAAATATATTAACTCCATTACAACTTACATCAATATCATCATCAGGGAAGTTTTCCATAACTAAGGTGCTGCCAACTTTAAGCTCTGCTAATTCCTTCAGGGTTATGGTTTTGTCATTTAATCTAGCTGAAAGATTTACTCTAGTTGTTTTTAATTCATTAGTCAAAAAAGACTCCCACGAGGAATCACTGCCAAAACTTTCACCAGAGAACATCTGGGTTAATAGGTCTTTCACTGGTTCAAGCGTAGCGTAAGGGAAAACTATGTCTATTTTACCACCTCTACCGTCAAATTCTATTCTGCAGGAAACTATAACAACTGGGTTTGCTGGGCGAGTGATGGTTGCAAACCTTGGATTAGTTTCCAAGCGCTCAAACCGATATGATATAGTGGTGATTGGCGTGAAACTCTGAGTCATTTCATCTAGTATCAATCTGGTGAAAGTTTTCATCATATCCTGCTCTATTATGGTAAAAGGTCTGCCTTCTACCCTGAATGCGTTTGTCTTTTTATTACTTCCTCCTCCAAGCAGAATATCCACCAGCTCATATATGAGTGAACTTTCAATTGTAATTATTCCAACATTTTCCCATTCCACCGCCTGATAAATTGATATCATGGTAGGAAGGGGGATAGTATTTAGGTAATCCTCAAACCTTAATGAGGTTATATTTTCAATGCTGATGTCACAATTTTCACCAGTAAAACTACGCATTGAAGTTTGAATTGACCTTGAAAATCGGTCAAATATAACCTCCAACATCGGAAATTTTTCGTAATTATCCCTGACCCTTGAAATCAAAGCCTCAACGCCTGTTTTTGGCATCATGCTGGCATCACCAAAACCTAATAGCGAATCAATTTCATCTTGGCTTAGAGTATCACCTTCGGCTGGAACAAGATTCTCGCCGTTTTTATCGGCAGGATCTTTATCCATCTCTGCCATCATTGCTGCCATTGCCTGATCCTGATTATTTGCTTCCTCAGTTCCCATTATTGAACAACTATTTCCTTAAATAAAACTTTATTAACCTTTCCTTTATCCATAATTCCATTGATACGCATCAAAAGCTCCGTTCTTAGGCGTTGCAGGCCAGCTGAGCCCTGCAGGTCACTATTTCTCATTTCTCTTAAATATATCTGAAAAGTATCTCTTATCCTTGGCATTTTTTCTTCAACTTCTTTCATTGAAGCCTGATTTGGAAGCTCTAGAGTGATTGTTGTTTTTAAAAAGCTAACCTGATTTCCAGGGTTATTAAGATTAACCAAAAACTCGTCCATATCAAAGTAAATAATCTTCTCCACCATATCTTCGGTTTTCTTTTCCTCTACCCCGCCTTTATGTAAAATTCCTGAAAGAAATACCCCAGCACCGCCACCTACCAACAACAAAATAGCTAGAATAATTATAAGAAGTTTTTTCTTACTTTTTTTAGGTTGTTCAGCCTGTTCCGCCCCTTCCTCAGTTTGCAATTCTTCTTTTGTTTCTGGTGCTTGTTCTTTTCCTGCCATATTATTAACTAAATTAGTATGTTTGGTTTTTATGATTATATTCTTCTTATCATATTTCAATTAAATATGATAAACTAATCTTTCTTGACCCAGAATAACTTATAAACTATAGCATTTTGGGTTCTATAGTAAATTCGGTTGAGGTTGGTGCATTGCAGCTAGGCTAATTTTGCTTTAGGGCAAGTAAAATCTTTTCGTTTTTAGTGGTTCTAAATACAAAAGATTTTACGCAGTCAATAAAGAAAAATTAGCAGCTGCCTTCGGTTATGGCAAAAAATAAAAATTAGTGCGTTAGAAAATTTTCCCATAGAGCCACTATGAAAATAATTTTCTGCCTTCTAATTTTTATTTTTTGACACATAACAATGTCACCAACCTCAACCGAATTTACTA
>DQGZ01000191.1:0-6312 GCA_003531345.1 Alphaproteobacteria bacterium
AAATGGTAAATCAACACAAAATTGCTGAGGTGCATAATTATTAAAAGCTTTTGCTATCCAGCTTTCGGGGTCATTCAGGGAGAGCGCCCCCATAGTATCACCGTGATAGCCATTTTTAAAACAGACAAACTTATTTTTGCGTTTATTACCATTATTGCGCCAGTATTGCACCGCCATTTTCATAGCTATCTCTACCGCTACTGAACCGCTATCTGCAAAAAACACCTTATTTAAACCCTCAGGTGAAAACTTTATTATCTTCTCTGCAAGCTCATATGCTGGTTGATGGGCAATTCCAGCGAACATTACATGGGAAAGCCTGTTTAGCTGTTGCTGCATTTTATTTATTATATATGGGTGCTGGTAGCCATGGCATACACTCCACCAGCTTGAAGTTCCATCAATAAGCCTTATGCCGCCTTCAAGCAGCAGGCAGCTGCCCTCCGCACCTATTACTTTCAGAGGTTTTGGAGCGGTCTTCATCTGGGTATATGGCTGCCATATGTGTAGCAAACCTATATCAAACCAGTTGTTATTTTCATTATATTTTGTCAAATTATTTACTCAAATTATTTACACCATTTCAAAAATAACAAACTGGGCTTGTTCATCTGCTTTTATATTCAGCATAGTTTCACCTTCAATTTTTGCACCATCACCTTCACGGAATTTATTAGCATTTATATCTAAAATCCCTGATATTACCTGTACCCAAATTTTTTTAGCTGGTTTAGGAATAAATTCAAGCCTACTGCCCTGCTCTAGTATGGAGGCGTAAATATCAACATCCTGATTTATTTTTAGTGAGCCATTAACAGGCTGCTTGGAAATCAGCAATTGTAATTGGTTTATCTTACCATCATTTGAAAATTGCTTCTGTTCGTAGTCTGGCTTTATTCCTTTTTGTTCTGGCAAAAACCACACCTGAAGCAATTTTACAGGGCTTTTAGTATCATTGAATTCACTATGCCTTATGCCTGTTCCAGCACTCATTCTCTGAACTTCTCCAGCATTTATATAACCAATATTACCCAAACTGTCTCTGTGGGTCAGCCTACCTTCAAATACATAAGTTACTATCTCCATATCCCTATGCCCATGCTCTCCAAAGCCAGTTTCGGCTGCTATCAGGTCATCATTTATTACCCGCAGGCAACCAAACTGCGTATTTTCGGGGTCGTAATACGCACCAAAAGAGAAACTATGCCAGCTTTTTAGCCACTCTGTTTCAGTTATTCCTCTTTCATCTGCTTTTCTAATTTCAATCATAAAAAAAAATTGTATTTATATATATAGTAAGTTGCGTTTTAGTTAGTATAGCTCAAGCACAAAAAACTTTTTTAAATATGGCACAAAAATCAAAAAATAAAACCGCTAATAAAATGTGGGGTGGTCATTATTCTATGGCTCCGAGCGAAATAATGCAGCAGATAAATGCCTCAATAGATTTTGACAGGAAATTATACAGACAGGACATTGCTGGAAGTATTGCCCATGCAAAAATGCTGGCAAAGCAGAAAATCATCTCCAAAACAGACAGCTCTAAAATAATCAAAGGTTTACAGCAAATACTTAATGAAATTAATTCAGGCAAATTTAAGTTCAAAACTGAACTTGAAGATATTCACATGAATATTGAGTCCCGATTGAGAGAAATCATCGGTGATGCGGCTGGCAGGCTTCACACGGCACGAAGCAGGAATGATCAGGTAGTAACTGATTTTAAATTATATGTACGTGACAGTATAGATAATTTAATTTCTAAAACAGATATATTAATCAAAACGTTAAACATAAAAGTTAAAGAGAATATTGATGTTATAATGCCTGGCTTTACACATTTACAGATAGCGCAGCCGATTACTATGGCACATCACCTAAGCGCATATGTGGAGATGTTCAAGCGTGATAAATCACGCTTGAATGACGCACGTGAAAGAATGAATTACTGCCCGCTTGGCTCTGCTGCACTAGCTGGAACAAGTTACAATATAGACAGGAATTTTACTGCAAAAGAGCTCGGGTTCAAAGCGCCAACAAGCAATAGTTTAGATAGTGTTTCCTCCCGTGATTTTGCATTGGAATATTTAAACTGCCTGTCAATTCTGGCGGTTAATCTTTCACGTATTTCTGAAGAAATAATATTATGGTGTAGTAATGGCTTCAGGTTTATTTCGTTATCTGAAAAATTTACTACTGGCAGCTCAATAATGCCGCAGAAAAGAAACCCTGATGCAGCAGAAATTGTGCGTGCAAAAGTGGGGCGTATATTTGCCGCCCTAACGAATCTTACCATTGTAATGAAGGGCCTGCCGCTTGCCTATAGCAAAGACATGCAGGAAGATAAGGAGCCAGTATTTGATGCAACGGAAAACATATTACTCTGCGTTCAGGCAGTAAATGGCATGATAGATGATATGAAGGTAAATAAAGCCAATTGCCTGCATTTTGCTAAACAGGGCTATTCCACCGCAACTGACCTTGCTGACTGGCTGGTGAAAAACCTGAATATACCCTTCAGAGACGCACACCACATAACAGGTAAATGCGTAAAACTGGCAGAAGAAAAAGGCATAAGCCTTGATGAAATAAGTATGGAAGAATTCCAGAAAATAGAGAAGCGAATTACGCCAGAAATATTCAAGGTATTAAGTGTTGAGAATTGTGCAGATGCAAGAACCAGCTTTGGTGGCACTAGCAGGAAGAATTATAAATAATTTTACTATATCTATTATGGCAGATGCAAAAAATAACCCGTTAATTGAAAACTCACCTTATCGTAATAATGTACCCGCTTTTGACAAGGTGAAAACTGAACATTTCCTACCTGCTTTGGATATTGCCATTGAACTTGCAAATAATGAATTAAAGCAGATAAAAGAAATTAAACAGCCTGACTTCAAAAATGTAATTGAGGCACTGGAGATATCTGGCAGAAAACTGGATACTGTATCGGGTGTATTTTTTCACTTTGATTCGGCTAATAATACCGAAGAACTACAGAATATCTCACTTGAGTTTAAAACAAAACTTACCAAACATGAAAATAACGTAATTCTGGATAATGACCTTTTCCAGAAAGTAAAAGTAGTGTTTGAAAACAGAAAAAACTTCAACCTGACTGATGAACAGGAGTTGTTACTTGAAGATACCTATAAATCATTTGTCAGGAATGGCGCTTTACTGAACCCAGAGCAAAAAGAGGAGCTGAGGAATATAAATGAAAAATTGGCAGAATTACTGAATAATTATGGGCAGAATATATTGTCTGAAGTTAATTCTTTTGAACTATATATTGATAATGAGGATGAACTGGCAGGGCTTCCAGAAGGTGCAAAAAACGCCGCAAAAGAAGCTGCAACCGAAAACGGCAAAGCAGATAAATGGCTTATTACACTTCATGCACCTAGCATGATACCCGTGATAACCTATGCCGATAACAGAAATTTGAGAGAAAAGATATGGCGTGCGTATAGTACTCGCTGCAAAAACGGTAAGTTTGATAATAAGAACAACATACTTGAAATTGTAAAACTGCGAAGAGACAGGGCTGTATTACTTGGTTATAAAACCCATGCCCACTACATACTTGAAGAGCGCATGGCAAAAACCACTGAAACTGTATTCAAAATGCTTGATGATTACAGCAAGGATATACTGCCCTTAGCAAAGAAAGAATTTGAAGAGTTACGGCAGTTTGTTAAGTCAATCAATGGGTCAGATGAAATAAAAAACTGGGATATTGCATATTATGCAGAAAAAATGAAAGAGAAAATATACGGCTTTGACAGTGAGCAGCTAAGACCATATTTCCAGTTTGAAAAAGTGCGTGAGGGGGCGTTTGATGTTGCCTCAAAACTCTATGACATAAGCTTCGTTAAAAAAACTGATTACCCGCTTTATCATGAAGAAGTTGAAACTTTTGACGTGATAGATAATAAAAATGGTGAACTGGTTGGCGTTCTTTACACTGACTATTACCCACGCAAAACCAAGCAAGGCGGCGCATGGATGAATGATTACGTAAAGCAGGACAGAACACCAGAAGGCAAGCGCACAGCACCAATAATCGGCAATCATGGTAATTTCACCAAGCCAACAAAAGACAAACCCTCCCTACTTTCTCTGGAAGAGGTTTTAACCCTATTCCACGAATTTGGTCATGGTTTGCATGGCTTGCTTTCCGATACCAGATACCGCAGCCATGCTGGCACCAATGTAAAATGGGACTTTGTGGAGCTCCCCTCCCAAATCATGGAGAACTGGGCAAAGGAAAAAGAGGTTCTGCACCTGTTCGCAACTCATTATAAAACCAACGCCCCGATACCTGACGAACTGGTTGAAAAAATGCAGGCAGCAGAGAATTTCCGTGCTGCAAGCGGGTTTTTAAGGCAGATAGTTTTCTCCAGACTGGATATGCTTTGGCACACCGCAACCCCTGAAGATATTAAGGACGTAGAAAGCTTTGAACGTGAAGCATGCCAGAATTTTTATATCCTGCCACCTGACGGAAGCCTTGTTTCAACCTCATTTTCACATATATTTGATGGCGGTTATTCCTCTGGCTATTATAGCTATAAATGGGCGGAGATACTTGACGCAGACGCATTTGAAGCATTCAAGGAAAATGGTTTGTTTGACAGCAGAACCGCTAAAAAATTCCGCAATTTAATGTCTCAGGGCGGCTCAAAAGACCCTGAGGTGCTATATGTTGAATTCCGAGGGAAAAAAGCAGACCCAAAAGCTCTGCTCCGCAGAAAAGGCCTCGCATAGGAAAGTAAAATAGGCCAGCATAATTAAGCCGCGACCAGACTTAGTTTCTCTTCAAAATTCGCCAGCTTGTTAAGGGCAGAGATATAGGCTTTTGCAGAGGCAACTGTGGTGTCAATATCCGCTGCATTGCCATTAACTAAATTACCATTTTTGCCACGAAGGCGCACTAATACTTCCGCTTGCGAGTCAATGCCTTCAGTAACGGCTGAAACCTGATATAAAACTAAAGTTGATTCCACATTGATAAGCTGATTGATAGATTTGAATATGGCATCAATTGGCCCCTGCCCTTCAGATTTCGCACATTTTTTAACCCCTTCAATGATCAGGCATACATTAGCGGTCTGTGCGCCTTTTGAACCGCAATTAACTTCAAGATATTCAAATTTTATCTTTTCAACTGCATTTTTCGCACGCTCATCAACTATTGCCACTATGTCATCGTCAAATACTTCTTTTTTCTTGTCTGCCAAATCCTTGAATTTTTCAAACAACTCATCAATAAGAGCATCTTCAACGCTTAAATTCAGCTCCTTTAATTTATCACGGAATGCAGCACGCCCAGAATGTTTGCCCATAACCAGCTTATTACGTGTTAAACCAATAGATTCAGGTTTCATTATCTCATAGGTTTCTGCGTGTTTTAAAACACCATCCTGATGAATTCCTGATTCGTGCGCAAAAGCATTAGCACCAACTATCGCCTTATTAACCTGAACGGTTAAACCTGTGATCTGCGTAACAAGCTTTGATGCGCGCATTATATATTCTGACTTAACATCACACTTAAAATTCAGTAGGTCATTGCGGGTTTTTATTGCCATAACAACTTCTTCTATTGAAGTATTGCCTGCGCGCTCACCTATACCGTTAATGGTGCATTCTATCTGGCGGGCACCCGCCTGCGCTGCGGAAAGAGCGTTTGCCACTGCTAAACCTAAGTCATTCTGCCCGTGAAAGGAAAAAATTGCCTTATCACTATTTGGAACATTATTTCTAACATATGTAAATATATCATAAATTTCGGTTGGAATTGAATAACCGACAGTATCTGGAAGGTTAATAGTAGTTGCGCCTGCCTTTATTGCAGTTTCAACTGCTTTACATAAATAATCCCTGTCGCTTCTGGTGGCGTCCATTGCGCTCCACTCCACATCATCACATAGGTTTCTGGCGTAAGAAACGGTATCCTTTATCATCTCCAATATTTCTTCACGGGTTTTTTTGAACTGATATTTCAGGTGAATATCCGATGTTGATATAAATGTGTGGATACGTGGTTTTTTTGCTGGTTTTACAGCCTCACCCGCAGCTTCAATATCTTTTTTTATGCCACGTGCAAGCGAACAGATAGAAGCATTTTTAGCACGTTTCGCTATCTGATTTATTGCCTCAAAATCACCTTTAGAAGATATTGCAAAGCCAGCTTCTATGACATCAACATTCATTTCGTCAAGCAAGTCTGCTATCATTATTTTCTCTTCAACATTCATGGTTGCACCAGGCGATTGCTCACCATCACGCAGGGTGGTATCAAAA
>DQGZ01000191.1:6528-7212 GCA_003531345.1 Alphaproteobacteria bacterium
TCACGCAGGGTGGTATCAAAAATAATGATTTTGTCTTTGTTAGGCATGGCTTTATGTAAAAAAATAATTAAACAAAAACTTGTTGGAAAACATTATTTTTTAGTTAAAAATGAACAAAAGTAAATAAATATTAATTTCGTATTTTGGATTTTTCAAAGCTACATAAAATTTTGTTCGCCATTCTGGGTCTGTTTAGAAAATACACCCCCAGAACCCTGTTTGGCAGGTTTCTGCTTATAATTGTGGTTCCCATGATCTTGTTACAACTGTTTACCACATGGATGTTCTATAACAGACACTGGGACAGTATCTCCCGTAATATGTCAACTTCCCTCGCTGGCGAAATAGCCCTGATAGCAAATGGTATTGCTAATGTTAAGCCAGAGGAAAGAAAATATATCCTTATGACTGCGAAACAATATATGCACATGCATGCCGAAATACTTGAAAATCAAGTAATAACAAAAAAAAACAACCTGAACAGACAATATCCACTGCTGATAAATGGCTTGAATTCACAAGCTGAAAGGAAAATTGCATTATTTCGGGAAGACAGTGAGAGCCTAAGGCTTGAAACCCAGATAAATAAAGACCTGCTTGTTATTATTTTTTCTAACAAACGCCTTACTAACCCTTCCAGCTATATTTTTGTGATGTGGGTTCTGGGATCTGCGATATTGCTTA
>DQGZ01000017.1 GCA_003531345.1 Alphaproteobacteria bacterium
TGTGCTCTTCCGATCTGCAGTAAAGAATATCAGGAACTGTCTGGCAAAGTGCCATATCAATGTTCGCGACTTTATAGTTTCATCATATGCTTCTGGTCTAGCATCACTTACAGATGATGAAAAAGAGATAGGTGTTACCTGCCTTGATATTGGCGCAGGAAATACCTCAATAGCCATATTTTCTGAAGGCTATCCTATATATTTTGATTCTATTCCTGTTGGTGGTTTGCATATCACCAAAGATATTGCGCTGGGCTTGTCAGTAAGCCAGCCCTTTGCCGAACGGTTAAAGGTTATCTATGGTTCAGCAGTTTCCACAGACAGCGACGACCTTGATAGGATAGACCTAGCTGATGAGAATGAGGCAGCAAGCATTAGCAATAAAGCCATAACCAAGGCAGAACTTACAGCCATAATTAAACCAAGGGTTGAAGAGATACTGGAAATGGCTAAGGCAAACCTTGAAAAATCTGGCTTATATGGCGCAGCCGGTAACAAAGTAGTTATAACAGGCGGTTCATCACAACTGCAAGGTATAAAAGAGATCACCAGTTACATATTCAATAAGCATGTAAGAGTAGCAAAACCTCAAGAATTACAAGGAATTCCTGAATCAGCCAAGGGGGCAGCATTCTCAACCGCCGTTGGTATGCTTATTCATGCGGCAAAAAATAAGGAAGTTGCTGACAGTAAAACGATATTCAACCCTATGGATATTGTTAACTCCAATAAAAAAACCTCTGGTAAATCTAATTGGGTGGTTGAGTGGTTTAAAAAGAATTTTTAATAACACTTCACATCAGGCTCGTGAAACCTCAGATTCGCTTCTATAGCAATTACTTTGTTTTACTGCTTATATTTTAAAACTAGCCGTTATGTGAAATAACATTCTTCTGCATTTCAATTAGCTCTGCCACGCCTTTTTTGCCTAATGCCAGCATTTGGTTCATTTGCTCTTCGGTAAAACTTGATTCCTCACCTGTGAAGCCCAGTTCAACCATTTTACCATTGCCAGTTATTACAAAATTTGCATCAACCTCTGCGTCGCTGTCTTCTTCATATTCTAAATCCAAAATTGCGGCGTTATTATGAATACCTGCTGAAACGGCAGCCACAAAATTAGTTATCGGAAATTCTTTTATCTGGCGCTTTTTTTCCATATGTTTGCAGGCTAAATATAATGCAACAAACCCACCAGTAATTGACGCTGTGCGGGTGCCGCCATCAGCATTTATAACATCGCAATCAACAATAATTTGTTTTTCCCCAAGTTTTTTCAAGTCAATAACTGCCCTTAAACTTCTGCCTATAAGCCTTTGTATCTCAACTGTTCTACCGCTCTGCTTTCCCTTGGCCGCCTCCCGTGGCATACGGGTATGGGTTGAGCGTGGCAACATGCCATATTCCGCTGTAACCCAACCTTTTCCAGTATTGCGTAAAAATGGTGGCACAAATTCATCAAGTGATGCAGTACATAAAACTTTGGTTTTGCCATATGAAATTAGGCAGCTGCCTTCAGCATAATCTGAAACATTTATTTCAATTTTTATTTCTCTTAAAGAATCTTTACTTCTGTTATTGGGGCGCATAAATCTTGAAATTTAATATATTAAAGACTAAATATAAGCATAATTAAAAAAAACAAACATAAATCAAGTTATGCAAAACGCAGAACAGACAAAAGAAGATGTTGTAGAACAGCAAGCTCAGGTAGAAGTAGGTCAGGAAAACTCTGAGCCAACTTATGAAAATTTGCAAACAGAAGTTGCTGACCTGAAGGATAAAAATTTGCGTTTACTAGCGGAAATGCAAAATTTACGCACTCGCCAACAGAAAGACTTAAAAGATGCACGTGAATATGCTATCACTGGTTTTGCCAATGATATGTTGGTAGTGCTTGAAAATTTGAATCGTGCAAATGAATCAATACCAGCTTCAGAAGATGAGGCCTTTAAATCATTCGTTGAGGGTTTGAATATGGTACGTGATGAGGTTAACCGTATTTTAGGCAAATATGGTATTGAGCGTGTTGCACCAAACATAGGTGATGATTTTGACTATAAAGTTCACCAAGCTGTGGTGCAAGTTCCAACTAATGAAGTGGCGGAAGGTAAAATAGTCCAGTTAATTCAGGCAGGTTATACATTAAAAGACAGGCCGCTTCGCCCAGCAATAGTCGCAGTTGCAAAAGCAGTTGCAGAAAATAAAGAAGAAAAAGTTGATACGAATGCGTAGGAAATACTTGACATTACAGTATTACTGTAATACCATAGTGGCATGGAAATATCAAGTGTAACATCAAAATTTCAAGCCACAATTCCCTTTGATATTAGAAATTTTTTAGAAATTTCTAAAGGGGATAAAATAGGCTTTGAAATTGACAAAAAATCTCAAAGTGTAACGATAAAAAAAATAAAACCATTAGATTATAAGTTTTATAAATCACAAGAGGCTGTTTTAGCTGATGATTGGCTTTCTGATGAAGATGAAGAGTTTTTTAAAGATTGGTAATGTATAAAAACTTTGACATTATCCGCACGCCATTTCCATTTACCAATAAGGAAAAAGTGAAAACTCGTCCTTTTTTAGTTCTAGCAAGGTCTTCCTCTGGCATTTATATTTGTTGTATG
>DQGZ01000066.1 GCA_003531345.1 Alphaproteobacteria bacterium
ACAAAATCCACATAAAACAAAAATGCAGTAATGAATAGCCAAACAGCTATTTTTGTTTTATGTGGATTTTGTAATGTATGTTCCATAGGTTTTTAATATGCAAAATACTGAAAATAACAACAATATTTCTCGTAACTGGCTGATATTGGCGGTTTCTGCTTTGGCGCTCTCAGGTTTGTTCGCTGTTTTTCTGGTAATTGCCCGCAGCCCGCATATTTCTGAGTTACTTCCTTACAAGGATTTTTTTAAGACCACACTTACCATCCACGTTAATTTAAGCGTTCTGGTGTGGTTATTGAGTTTTTCTGCCTTTCTTGCAACTAATTGTCATTGCAAGCGAGCTAAGGGGAGCGCAGCAATCCATCGTAACAAACAAGACTCCAATTCCGATGAATTGCTTCGTCATTTCATTACTCGCAATGACCTGTTTTTTATAGGTTTTTCTACAATAATTTTTTATTTATGTTTACTTGCAACCCTTATAATTGTAGGCAGTGTATTTGATGTATCAGCTGTTGCTTACCTTAATAACTATGTGCCTTATCTGGATAGTTCAATATTCTCATTTGGAATATTGTTATTTATAACTTCAATATTTCTGCTGCATGCGGTTTCCTGTCTGTTTGCAAAAAAGCTGGATGAATATTTTGGCTTAAGCCTTATAATGGTTTTTTCCTATTTTACTTTTTTGCTGACTTATTTTGACCTTTCGTCGCAAGAAAATAATAATCTCTATAATCACGCAGATTATTATGAAAGACTATATTGGGGTTACGGGCATATATTACAATTTGCCTACACGCACATAATGCTTATCTGCTGGCTTAAGATGGCAGAAATTTTAACTGAAAAAAGAACAGATGGCCTAACTTTTGCTATTAATAAAAACTGTTTTCTGTTTAATACTGTCATTGCTTGCGGCGGCATAGCAATAATTGCTAAACATAGTGTCAGTAGTTTTGAATATATAAATCTATATACCAAGCATATGATATTATTCGGTGGGGTTACAGCGATTTTTATATTCCTTAATAATATTAAGAACATCTATGCAGCAATAAAGGTTAAGGAAATGTTGCATATACGCAATTCACTTATCTGGAGTATAATATTGTTTTTAGCAGGGGGAGTTATATCACTTACTATTTCTGGTTCAGATACCAGAGTTCCTGCGCATTATCATGGTTCAATAATTGGGGTAAGTTTAGCAGTTATTGGTGCTGTTTATTACTATTTTGACCAGTTTGGCTATAAAATCAGGAGTTTGAGATTAGCTAAATGGCAGCCTGTATTATATGGTAGCGGGCAGCTCATACATATTATTGGGCTTGCAATATCTGGCGGTTATGGTGCTTTACGTAAAAGTCCAGGGGTAGCGCAAAGCTTTGAAGGAAAGTTCTATATGGGGCTGATGGGGATGGGGGGATTAATTTCTATAATAGGTGGATTGATTTTTGTGATAATTATCTTAAAAGCAGTTATAGATAATAAAAAAATCTAATATTCAGGAATATGAAAAAATTACTAATAGCTCTTTTTATGGTTACATTGATTACAGCTCCAAAAATATCTCAGGCTCAGGCTGAAACTGAAAAAGCCGCAACAGAAAAAACTGATGCAACAAAACCAGAAGAGAAAACTGGGGAAACAACTGGTGGTGATAAACCAGTGGTGGATAAAAATGCAAAACCCAAAGACCTTGAAAATAGTTTGGTAATGGCAATTAAAGATGGCAAAGTTATAATTGAGCTTCGCCCAGACCTTGCACCTAAGCATGTTGCCCGTATTAAGGAATTAACTCGTGAAGGTTTTTATGACGGTATAGTTTTCCACAGGGTTATTGAAAGTTTCATGGCACAGACAGGTGACCCAACAGGCACTGGCCGTGGTGGTAGCGGTAAAAATTTGAAAGCTGAGTTCTCATCTGAAAAACATGTTCGTGGCACACTCTCAATGGCGCGCGCTAATGACCCAGACAGCGCGGACAGCCAGTTTTTTATCGTGTTTCAGGAAGCTCCTCACTTAGACGAGAATTATACAGTTTTTGGTAAAGTTACGGAAGGTATGGAGTTTATTGATAAGATAAAAAAAGGTTATGGCCCAAATGGTATGGTATCTGAGCCTGATAAAATAATATCATTAAAAGTTGCTGCTGATATTGAATATAGTGACCTGCCTGAAAGTTTGAAGGGGTCAACCACGCCTGATGCAAATAAAACAGCAGGTGAACAACCTGTTGATCCAAATCTGGTTGGTGAAAAAACTGAAACAAAGACCAATCCAGATGGTTCAATTGAAGTTATTAAAACAACTATAAAAAAAGAAGAATTGCAAGAAGCTGAAAAGGCTCAAGGAACCAAAGAACTTGCCCCTAAAACCATTGACCCCAATTCAGGTAAGCCTGCTTCGCAGCAGTAATTTTGGTTAACTCTAAAATATGGAATGGGGGTTCATTAAGCCGTCTTATTCTTCAGCTTGTATACATAAGCTATTATCTCTGCTACTGCTTTGTAATGTTCAAGAGGTATCTCTTCATCAAGGCTTGCGGTCTGGTATAATGATTTTGCAAGTGGGCGGTTTTCTATTACTGGAACTTTATTTTCCTCCGCTATCTTTATTATGTTAAGAGCTATCAGGTCCTGTCCTAGCGCAACAACTTTTGGTGCATTCATTTTTTCTTGTTTATATTCCAGCGCTACTGCAAAGTGGGTCGGGTTTCTTATCACTACGTCTGCTTTTGGTACTTGTGCCATCATACGTTTACGCGCACGTGTTTCCCTTATCTGTTTCAGCTTGGCTTTTATTTCTGGGTTACCTTCACTTTGCTTGAATTCCTCCTTAAGTTCCTGCTTGGTCATACGAAGGTTTTTGAGGAATTCATATTTCTGGTAAACATAGTCAATTATCGCAACAAAAAACATCATTATAGCTGCTGCAATAGCAAGTTTAAATGATATTTTAAGTGCATAATTACTGATTGAAATGGCGCTTAATTCAGGCAAATACACAATTTTATCAATATCCTCCTTTATAATTATATAAGCAATATAGGTAAGGATGGAGATCTTGATAAAACCCTTTATAAATTCTATTATTGAACGTAGAGAAAACAGCCTTTTTATACCAGCTATAAGAGATATTTTTTCTAATTTAGGGAGCAGCGGTTCACTTGAAAATATAATTCCATTCTGCATAAAAGTTGATAGCAGAACCAGAAATAAAATAACAAAAGCAGGTATTAAAATAATTTTTGCAAGTGAAACTATAACTGATATAAAAAGCCCTGAAATACTCTCTTTGCTTATTGATATTTCATTTGCATTTATAATGAATTTTCCCAGCTCATTTAGTGACAGCTTACCTAGAAGTGGAATAAGAAATAGTATAAAAAAGCAAATGAACGCAAAAAAAAGGAAGCTTGTAACTTCTCTTGAAAAAGCTACCTGCCCCTTATCAAGCGCATCTTCTATACGCTTACTGGTGGGTTCTTCGGTCCGTTCGCTATCGTCATCACCTTCTGCCATAATTGACTAAAACTTTTTATTTATTAATTATTATCTTTAAACATTAGGGAAAAACAATCATAATCAGTCTTAATGACTAATTATTTACTATTCTGGTGAGATTCTTTTTAAAATTGCTGACAAGAGTAATAGTATATTCAACTTTAACTATACTAATAGCACTTTTCTGGCTGACAATTTTTTTATCTGAAGGTGAAAGAAAAATTCCCCCGCAGCTTATCTCTTACATTGAAGAGTCAATAGAGTCATTAAGCGCTGGTATAGAGCTTTTTATAAGCCGTGCCGATATAAAATTTATAAGTGTTTCAGAAGGTTTTGAATTAAAATTAAAGAACGCTTATATTCAAATTGGAACTGATGTTGTTACCTCTATCCCGCAGATGAACGCTGAGATAAAGCTTCGTGACCTACTGATGTTCAGGTTAAAGATCAGAGAACTAACAATGGAAAACCCTAAATTTGTTGTTACCTCAAAAGGTGATATTAACGATCTGAACTCTTCTTTTAGCAGCAGCTTTTTAAATATATACAAAGAGGTGGTCTACAATCTTTTTGCTGCAATAAATAAGGAAAGTAACATTATTCCCGTTGAGAAGGTTATTTTAAAAAATTCTCATTTCAGCTTTAATAAAGATGGCAATTTTCAAAGCATGATCCTGAAAAAGGCGACTATGGAGTTTTACAATTTACAAAATTCTACATATCTAAGAACTAATGTTGAAACTGAGGTGGGTGAAAACCAGCTAAGGTTTAACGCTAATGCAAAATTACTGGATGATGACAGAATACTTTTCTCATTTGATTTTAAGAATTTTCCTTTTGAGTTATTTAGCAGCTTTTTAGGACGATTTTCCTGGATAAAAAATATATCACCCGTTTTGCAGGGGGAGGGTAGTATTCTTATGGAAAAAAAGGGTACGGCAAGCACAATTGCATTAAAGACAGGTTTCAGTTTTAATCATAAAGGTTTCAAAAATACCTCACTATTCTCAGAAACAGAAATTGATATAATACCCAACTCAAAAAAACAGATAAAGCCAGTTTTGAAGGGAACCATAACTTTGAAAAAACTGGATATGAAAAAACTGAAAGAAATATGGCCTGAAGAATATGCCAGTGAGATTAGGGAGGACATAACCTCAAATTACTCAAAAGGTTTCTACAAAAATATAGATATAAACTACAAATT
>DQGZ01000033.1 GCA_003531345.1 Alphaproteobacteria bacterium
AGTGGCTAATGCTACAATAAAATAATATTCAGAGAAATTCTTGATGAAAAAAACCTTGTTATTGAGCGTATTTTTGTTTTCCTGCGGCAGTGTTGCCGCTGCGCCTTCTGCTGAACCAAAAAGTAATTTTATAACTAAGTCGCAGGTTAGGGATAAAGCTAAAATGCTTGCTGAAAAAAAGTTAGAGGCTAAAAGTTCAGCGGGTAAAAAAAAATCCTCGCCTGAAATTCCCTCAAAGGCAGAAATAGAGTCAGGCAGTATATTATATGACAAAGAGCAGGATGTGATAACCTTTGAAGACAAGGTTTCAATGTCTTATCAGGGAAAAAAGCTTTCAGCGAACAAGGTCGTTTATAACAGAGCCGCAAGGCTTATAACCGCTGAAGAAGGTGTTGAACTTCAAGGTGCAACAGGCAATAATTTTGTTGCTGAAAAAATGACGGTAGATGATGAGCTAAAGCAGGGAACTCTTGAAAAAGTTCGTGCAACTATGAAAGATGGTTCGGTCATAAAATCTGAGCAGCTAAAAATTCTTGATAAAGATAAATATCTTTTAAAAAGTTCCTCATACTCTCCATGTAAACCATGCTCTGATGGTACGTATCTATGGTCAATTGCCTCAGATAAAATTTTATATGATGAACAGTCAGGCAGGGTAACATACACAGACGCCACTATGAAAGTGTTTGACCATACGGTCGGCTGGACACCTTATATCTCGCACCCAACGCCTTATGCAAAAAGTAAATCTGGTCTGTTATCGCCAAGTTTTGGCCGCAGTAGCCTTTACGGTAATTACCTGACCGTACCGTATTACTGGCAGCCATATGAATATATGGACTTCACAATAGCGCCAACCATGATGTCTGAAGATGGGTTGATGCTACAGCTTGAACATCGCCAGAAATTCTATAGCGGTGATTACCTGTTCAGAACATCAGGTATATATACTGACCGTTTTGATTCACTTGGCAATAAGCTGGCAAACAAAGGTAAGGATTACAGGGGACATATTGAAGGTGAAGGAAAATTTGACCTTGAAAACCTAATAGGTAAATACTGGTCATTTGATTTTAAAGGTAAACGAGTTTCCGATGATACTTACCTACAAAGATATAACCTCGGCTATGAAGATTACCTTACCAGTGTGGGCAGTATAAAAAAAATAGAAGGCAGGAACTTATTTCAGGCAAGTGCGGTTACGTTTCAAGGGTTAAGGCTTAATGATGACCCCGCAACAACACCACTGGTTTTCCCTACGATTGATTACAGAAAAACTTACGCACTGGATACTAAGGTAAAATCAAGGTTAGATACAATTGGTAATGCCCTAGTTCTCAGGAGGAAATCTGGCGCCCAGTCAACCCGTGCAATAGCAGGTATTGACTGGAACGGGGAGTATCTATCGCAAAATGGCCATATGTTCAATTTTTCACTGCTAAATAGGGTTGACCATTTTATTGTTGATAACCAGCCAGTGGGTGGCCAGACATTTAATGGTAATGTAAGCCGTTATATACCGCAAGGTTCAGTTGAGTGGAATTATCCGTTATATAATTCCTTGCTTGGTCATGGTGTTATTATTGATCCTGTTGTTATGGGGGTGGTTTCACCTTACGGTCAGAACGATCAGAGAATACCTGTAGAAGACAGCCAGAATATTGAGATATTTGATTATAATCTTTTTCAGCCTAGCCATATTTCAGGTTATGACCTTGTTGAAAACGGCCCTAGGGTTAATTATGGCTTAAGAACTATTATTAATGATACATGGCTTGGTGATGTAAGCACACTTATGGGGCAAACCTACCGCACAAAAAAAGATAAAACCTTCAGTGCGTTAAGCGGCATGGATGATTACCTTTCAGACTATGTAGGCAGGCTTTCAGTGGAGGGGAATAAGCACTTTAATTCAACCTATGGCGTAAGGGTTGATAAGAATGACTCAAAGATAAGGCGTAGTGAGTGGTCAATTTTTTCATCTTTTGACCCAATCACTGTCAATACCACCTACACTTTCGTTGACAACAGCCTTACAGCACCAGAAAGGCAGGAACTACTGGGGGATGTGCGCTATAAAATAGATGAGTCATGGGCAATTTCAGCAAGAGCAAGAAGAAACCTAAATAATGATAATAATAATGGCTGGGTAAATGCAGGAAGTTCAATTGAGTGGGGGAATGAATGTTTGACCACCGCCTTTGGCATAGACAGGGAATTCACGCGTGACCGTGACATCAAGCCAGATACCAGATTTATGTTCTGGGTAAACCTAGCAAATTTGGGTAACTAAAAACCTAGTAATCAACTTATTTGTCTACACATCTACGGTCTGATTTTAGGGCATTCAAAATGCCTCTGAATGTTTTTATTTCCTGTTCTGTGAAGTTCATTTTTGTGAACATATCCCTGATATTTATCATCATTTTATGCTTTTTTTCTTCAACCTGAAAAAAATTAGAGCGTTCAAGTTCAGTCTCAAGGAATTTGAACAGTGAGTTCATGTCTGCCTGTGTTGCTGCTGGGCTTAAGGTTTTTTGTAGAATATCTTCACCCTCTATAAGGTTTTTCTGGAATAGTTCATAACATACAACGCATATTGCTTGCGCAAGGTTCATTGAGGTATATTTTTTATCAACAGGTATATACACTATCTTGTTGCAGAAGCTTATTTCAAGGTTTTCAAGTCCTGTGCGTTCACAGCCAAAAACTATGCCAATATTATTCGTTGTGTTGAGGAATATCTCTTCTGCCATTATTTTGGGGGTTATGGAGGCTTTCTCCATATCTCTTGCACCACCAGTGGTGGCGTATAAAATATTTCTGTCGCTGACAGCTTCCTCAAAGCTTGTAAAGACCAAAGCATTTTGAATTATATCAATAGCGCTGGCAGACATATCCTCTGCACGTTTGTTTGGCCAGCCATCACGCGGGTTTACAAGGCGCAGTTCCGAGACGCCGAAATTTTTCATTGCTCTGGCAGCAGCACCTATATTTTCACCCATCTGGGGTTTGTCTAAAATTATTGCAATATTTTGTAAATCAGGCATGTATAAATTAAAAATATTAATTAAATGTCGACACTACCTAGACGATATAAATGAAAATTACTGAAACATACACATCAAATAAAATAACCAAATCAAACCGAAAGAAATTTTCCTCTGCCGCAGGTGGTTTTGAGGAGTTGCTTGAAGTAAACGAAGCAATGGAAAATACTGGTGCTGCCTCGCTTGGCTCTATGTCTGGTGTGGTTTCTCTTAGCTCTTTTTCTCTTCTTACAGGCATGGATGACGATATATTGAAAAAGCAGCAAAATATAAACTGGGGTAAGGAAGCTCTGGATACTTTACGTACACTGAGGGACGCAATGGTTTATGGGCGTGTCTCTTATACAACTTTACAAAGGCTGGAGGAGCAGCTAAATAATTTACCTTATGAATCTGCTGACCCAAAACTCAAAGAGATAATTGATGGTATAAAGGTTAGGGCGGCAGTGGAAGTTGAAAAGCTCAAAAAATAATAATTCTTAAAAATTAAAAGAGGTTTTATGGCAACTAAAAAAAATAAAAAACCAGTAAAAAAACTTGCGGTGAAAAAGCCAGTGGCAAAAAAAACTGCTGTGAAGAAACATGTTAAAAAAGCTGTAAAACAGCCAGTAAAAAAAATGTCAGCTAAAAAGCCTGCTAAAAAACAAATAAAAACAAATAAAAAAACTGTAAAACAGTCAGCAAAAAAAACAACGGCAAAAAAATCTCCAGTTAAAGTTATTAAAAAAGCATTAGCTAAAGTGCCAGCAAAAAAGCCAGTGGTAAAAAAAATAATAAAACCCGTAGCGAAAAAAGTCACTCCACCTACAGTTAAAAAGGTGGCGCCACAAAAAAATCCAAAACAAAATATTGTAATTGAGAAAAAAACAACTATCCAGCAGCCAGCAAAAGATAAACAAAAAGTTATTGAGCAGACTTTAAAACTGAAAGCTAAATTCAAAAAGTCTGAGCCAGTAATTAAAAAAAAGATAACACCTATGGCTGGAAAGAAAATTGAATTACCTAAAGGATATAAACCATCAGTAAAAGAAGACTACATGAATGAGCAGCAGCTTGAATATTTCCGTAGAAAACTGCTTGACTGGAAAAAGGAATTACTTTCTGAATCAACTGAAACACTTGAGCACCTGCAAACTGAAAGCTGGAATGAGCCTGACCCTTCAGATCAGGCAACCATTGTTGAACAAACTGGGCTTGAACTCCGCACGCGTGATAGGTATCGCAAACTTATTTCCAAAATTGATGCCGCCCTGTTCAGGATAGATGAGGGTGAGTATGGTTATTGTGAAGTTACAGGTGAACCTATCGGTTTAGCACGTCTTGAGGCTCGCCCTATCGCCACCATGACCATTGCCGCACAGGAGCAGCACGAAATGGAAGAGAAAATGAGCCTTGAAGACTAAAAATGTTCACACTACCTATTTTTAGTAACCATGTCGTGGTCTGATAAATTTGGGGAGCCAACAGAGGCAGAGCTTTCAGTTATTCGTTCAGTTGAGTGTATTGAACGAAATGACCAATTATATTTCCGCATTGACCCCGAAAATATTGACCTAAGCAAAATGGTTCAGGTTCAAAAAGGAACTGACGTAGTGGCCATGCAGGTTATTCATGGTGAGGTAAAAGTTACCAGTAGATATAATGATGAAGACTATACAGTTACAAGAACTGCAAGCAACGGGGATTATATAGTTTTTAACATTGGTGCAAGTGACCATCAGGAGCTTATAGATAAAATAACAGATTGTGAGCATAAGGTTCTATCACAGGAAGAGTTTGAACACCTATATACCCTTTCAGGAAGTGAGCTAGAACTTTCCTCAGTTGAAATGGATATGCTGATCGCCAGCCTGAAAGCTGACAATATTGATAACCCAAATTTGAACCGTTCTTTTTTCCGTGATCCTAAAAGGCATGCTTATATTGGCAAAATGGTCTATGCGGCAATGGTTAATTTTAATTTTGTACTCAGAGCACCATGGGGTGAAGACCAATATATAAAAAAAGGCGGAATAGTTATTTATAATCCTCATAGTGCAAAAAATAAGGGGAAAGATATTTATGCGTTAGGTGGTGTAAAAGAAGGTAAGCCAGGGCAGTTTGAGAAGACCTACAAACTTTCTAGTGCAGAAGGGAAGGAAAGGGGGCTTATTTCAGATAGTTTTAAAACGCTTATAAAATGTGATAGGTCACCAGTAGTAGGTATTCAATTTAACAATATACAGGTGGCAGAAGCGTTTGATAAAATTGGTAAGGCAGTTCCTGCTGCTCTAAAGAAGTATCTGGACCCCAACCACGCAAAAGACCCAAAAAACAGACCAAAGCATGAAAGATCAAACTCTCATAAAGAGAGGTATAAAGAGAGTAAGAATAATGCAACTCTTGAAAAAGGACTTCCTTCTTAGGCGTTGAACCCTTGCCGTTCTTTGAAACGCATTCTAGCAATAAAAGAATAAATTGTCACTTGTCTTTTAGAGGTGGGGGGGTGTTACCCAACCCCCCTCCTGATTGTGCGTGAGAAGAGGGTTGAGGTAAAAATCAATTAAGCAAATCTTTTATCGCCTTCATTACGTGGGTAGTTACGCCTTTCACCGCTGCTGTTAGAACGGTTTCCTCTAAAGCCACCTTCAAGCTTACCAGAAAATTCACGTCTGCGTTCACCGCCGCCATTGAAATTTCTTTCACCGTCATTATTTTCACGGTTGAAGTTTGTTTCACGCCTTTGACCGCCTTCATTTCCCCTGTTATCACCGCGTTTTTCTGAACCAGTTAAAGACTCATAACGTGAAGAGTTAGAGTGGTTTTCATTATATCTGCCGAATTCACGCCTACGTTCACCGCCGCCATTGTAGCCCTCATTCTCCCTGCGGTCATAACGTTGGTCACGGTTGCGGAAATTGCTTTTACCACCATAACCACCACCAAAACTACGTTTGCGGCCACGACTATAATCACGACCCTTGTCATCACCACCTTCAAATTCAGCGCCAAGTTTTTCACCTGGGTTGATAAGTTTTGCGATTGCTCTCCATTTACCTTTTTCATCAGAGGAGATAAAGCTAATTGCACTGCCTTCAGCGCCAGCTCTTGCTGTTCTGCCTATTCTGTGGATGTAGTCTTCTGGGCATTGCGGTAGGTCATAATTCACAACATGTTTAATGTGAGGAATATCAAGACCACGTGCCGCAACATCCGTTGCAACTAAAACACGGAATTGCTTGTTACGGAAAGCTGTTATAACTTTCTCACGCTTTCTTTGGTGAAGATCACCATGAATTGCATCCGCTTCATAATTATCATCAGTTAGCTTGTCTGCCAGTTTATCAGCACCCATTTTTGTTTTAACGAAAATAACCACTGAACCTTCTCTTGCTTCAAGCTGAGTTTTCAATTCAGCATATTTACGGGCGCCATCAACAAAAACGTTTTCCTGCTTGATTTTTGGGGCAACCATATTTGACGTGCCAACACTGATACGTACTGGGTCAATAAGGTATTTCTGGGATGCTTTCACGATAGTTGATGAGAATGTAGCAGAGAATAGTAATGTCTGCCTTTCTTTAGGCATGCGGTTAACTATCTGTTCTATCTGCTCACCCATACCTATGTCTAACATACGGTCAGTTTCATCAAGAACAAGGAAGCGAGTTTGTGAAAGATCAAGCATTTTGCGCTTGATATGGTCCATAATACGGCCAGGTGTACCAACTACTATACGTGGGTTAGCTTTTAACTGTTGAACCTGTTTGAACATAGAATCACCACCGATAAGTAATGCACGGCGGATATTGTTGTTCTGTGGAACTAATTTAGTGATAACTTCCATAACCTGAATCGCAAGCTCACGGGTTGGGGTCATAACTATTGCCCTTTCCTGTGGGTTAAGTATCAGGCGTGCCATAAGCGGGATAGAGAAAGCTGCAGTTTTACCTGAACCAGTTTGTGAAGAGCCAAGTATATCTTTACCTTGAAGCGCAACGGGAATTGATTTTTGTTGGATTTCAGTTGGAGATGTAAAGTTCATCTTGTCCAGTGAGTTTTTAAGGTCAACTGGTAATTGGAATGAAGCAAATGTTACTTCAGAAATTTGTGGTGCAGCCACAGGAACTTCAGCTACTGGGGCAATTGCTACTACTGGCGCAGTGTTTGTTGTGTTGTTATGCTCAAGATTAAGCGTAAGTGTATTGTTCGTCATAATTTCCTTTATTGTAATTGGTTTAAAAAACGAACCAAAATTGGTTCTAGGTTTTGTTTGCAATGAGGGGGTGTTATATATTTGAATAACTATACAACCCCCACCAGAAATAGAGCAATCAAAGATTGCTCACATTTCTTGCCTCCCCCCACAAGTAGAGGGAGCAAAATTCTGCATGAACTCAATGCCAAAAACAGTAAGGAAAACTAAGAAAGAAAATCACCAATCAAAAAATCCTAAAACTACTAATACTAACCCAAAATTGTCATTTTCAGAATTGTTATCGCTAGAATTTCTGAAAGAAATTCTAGGGCGATTTAATTATGAGATTAACCAAGAGTTCTGTTTTTGCAAAAACCCAAGTAATGACACCTCTATATTTAAGTATCTAAATTGCCAAAGAGTATAAAACTTGGTGCAGCTTATATACTAAAATAACTACCCTGTCAAACTATAATATTTTTGCGGCTTTTGTGTTGATGACACTACTTATAATTTATCAAGTATATAGCCTTCGCCCCGTACGGTTTTGATAACTTCCTGCATTCCAGGGTGTATATTTTCTAATGCAGCCCGTATCCGCCTGATGGTAACATCAACCGCTCTTCCTTCTATTTCGTCTGGGTGGTGCCACGCTTTGCGTAATAATGTTTCCCGTGAGTGGGTTCTTTCAGGATATTGTACCATAAAAGATATAAGGGCAAATTCTGTTGGCGTAAGTTCCAGCTTTTTACCATCAAGCAGGGCACATTTTTTGCTATTATCTATTTCAATATTGGCGTATTTTATATTCTCTTCCATCAGGTTTGGTTTGGTACGTTTTAGCACTGATTTCACTCTGGCAACCAACTCCTTTGGTGAAAAGGGTTTGGTTATATAGTCATCAATGCCAATATCAAATCCCCTTAATTTATCATCTTCCTGACTTCTGGCGGTCAGCATAATTATGGGTATATCTTTGTACTCATCACTTTTTCTTAGGTCTTTTGCAATTTCAATGCCGCTGATCTGGGGTAACATCCAGTCTAGTATTATTATATCTGGCTTTTGTTTTTCTATTTTTTTGTAGGCTTCTTCAGCATCAAATGCCTGATGCACACGAAACCCTGCCTTCTCAAGGTTATATTTCACCAATATTGATATTGGCTCTTCGTCTTCTATCAGTAATATTTGAGCTTCTTTCATACGGACGATTTATTGATTTTATAATATAACTTCGGTAAATTTTTTGAGATAGCAATAAGTATCTCTGCAAAATTCACCTTGTTCTATTATAAAATCAATCAAGCAGCGCTTCTACATAATCTCGCGACGACACTATCTAGTGCCTAACCATATCATGTAGCACCAGCCAGCTATTAAGCTTATCCCTCCAAAGGGGGTGATGTAAGTTAAGCTGCGGATATTCAATAAAACAGACGCATAGATACTGAATGAGAAAAATATCGTGCCAATGGTGAATATAATGAAGGCGATATTTAGCCTTTTTGCCATGTTTTGTTCAATATTGGTGAATTTTAACATAGCTAAAACCACTAATAATATGGCATATAGCTGGTTGTATTTGATAGCAGTTGCCATAACTTCAAATTGTTTAGCGCTTATGGTCTGTTTTAATCCATGTTCGGTATATGACCCCATAACAACTGATGTAAGCCCAAGTATTGCCGCTATTATTAAAGATTTGTTCATACCCACCTTAATTAATTTAATGCCCCTTCAATCACCTCATGGCAGTGTTTTGCCAGAGTTTTTCTATCAGTAAAACTTTCAAAGTAAATTTCCTGATGATAAATTATTTCAACAATAATGTTTTTACTTTTAAAAACATTCCACAAATGTGGAATAAAAGTCATATCACCATGCCATGCTATTTTATCAATATTTTTTTCGGTAACTTTTTCACCATCAAATTCCTTGTAGATAATAGAAATGGGTTGAATAGGTATCTGCTCTATCAGGTCATCTTCAAATTCAGGCTCCGCAACAGAGAAAAGGCTGCTTTTAAATGGTAGTAATTTTCGCCCGTTATTAGTGGTTGCCTCTGGGAACACGACAATATTATCACCGTTAAGTATGGCATTTTTTATCTTTTTTTTCTGCTCCAGTGATTTTTGAGCAGTTCTGTGGATGTATAAGGGCAGGGACAGTTTTACTATATAATTTATGAACAGCCATTTTGAGAGTTCAATTTTAGGGGTGAATCTGGTTTCCAGCATTGCCCCCAGTATAAATATGTCAAGGTAGGAAGTGTGGTTGGAAACGAACAATTTATTCCGATTGCTTAAATGTTCACTTCCTTTTTCAACAGCTTTAATATTTAATATCTTGAGGAGGTTTTTCAGGAAAAAACGAATGAA
>DQGZ01000104.1 GCA_003531345.1 Alphaproteobacteria bacterium
CACTGCATAATGCAGAAAGCCACTCAAGTAGAAATTCCCTATTTTCACTCGTATCATCAAGTTTAAGCGGGTTAAAACCCATTTTGCCTGATGGGTCGAGCATTGTATGCGTGCCACCTATAGCCCTTATCATAATTTCTGCGCCTCTATCCTTATCGAAAAAGAACAGGTCAGGGTTAAATTTAAGGCTTTGGGCGCATAGAAAACCTAGTAAAACAGTTTTACCAGCACCAGTTGGTCCAATTATCATGGTATGACCTACGTCCCTTACGTGGAAATTGAAATAGAATGGCGTTCCTGATGTAGTATCAAGCGTAGTAACAGCTGGGCCCCAATGGTTATTTTCTATTTTTCCATATGGGTAATTATGCAGGGTGCAAAGACCAACCAAATTAAGTGTATTGATAACTGACGGGCGTGCAATGAATGAATAATTAGTTGGTAACTGCGCCCAAAAAGAACCCTGCAAAGTAAAGCTTTCTCTTGCTGGTGTTATGTTAACATTAACCAGTTCTGAATAGACCTCAGAGAGTGCCATATCAAGGTCTTCTGGGTTATCCTTGTAAACAAATACTGACATATGGTGCCGCCCAAATGCTATTTCACCAGATTGTGCCATATCCATTGCTATTGTAAGCTGCTCAGTTTGAGAAATAGCTTTATCTTTTGCACTTCTCATCCGGTTCTGCTGTAACTGCATTGAAGTAATTGCGGCTGACCTGTTGCTAAAGTAAAATGCATGGGTGATTATCATTTCAAAAGACAGTTGCAGCAGCCTGTCCAGCATTCCTGCAAAAGTATATGAGGGGTATTCCTTTATAGTAACTGCACCACCAAAACGGCTTTTGCCTTTTTCATCCCGTAATTCCAGAGTTCTTTTACCGAAATATACCCTCTGTTTTGAAATATATTTATCAGCATTAATGGTTGGAACCAGCATATTACTATGAATTCCACCATTAACAATCGTGCCAAGAAATTCCAATACTTCAGAAAAAACGCCCTTTTCATTTTTTCTTATCCCTAGTAATTTTGGTTTATAAGATTTCAGTGAACCCAATAACCTGCCTGCTATCTCCCTCAAAGATTTTGCAGCTTCCCTCTGTGAATTCTCCTTGGTCTCTTTGTCTGACTGATTTAATTTATTAACCAGACTGACCGTCTTTCCAACTGCTCCTTCAGTGTCCTCCTTATGAACTACCGTGATATAGATATCATTTTTAAAGCTTACTTTGCTTTTATGTTTCTGCTTCCACCTCTCATTTAATTCATAGGCAAAATAATTACTGAATTCTCCACCTACTTCTGAGAAATCACGTTTTCTGACAATATGAAAATAAAGTGCATAATTCCCACCCGAAACGGATTTAAAAAGAGTATTCAAAATGGTCTTTTTTATGTCTAGATCCTCATCATCTGCTGTTTCAAAGGAAAATCCCTCTATCTTTATGACCAGCAGTAATTCATTGTTTTTGGTATAAATTATATTGTCATCCCAATGCCCCTTATAGTTGATGTATCTTGTCTGACTTATTTCAGTTCTGGCCCTTTTATCTTTTATGGTTTTTCTTTTACTTAATTTTAACATAACCAAATTAAATATAATGAGTTTTACTAATACAGGTCATAGGAGCAGCAATTTCCATGGAAAAATCTGTTTCTGCAGGTTGGAACAGTTTGCGCCCATATTTTTATCAGTTCCATGAACCTTGGTTCAGAGGCGCATGCGTAATAACCTATAAGGTGGGTTACTATCAAGCCTGGTATAAGAAGGTCAAAACGATTGGTATTTAGGAATATCACGGTCCACGTCAAACCACTTACGCCAAACCACTGGTAAGTAACGCCAAACAGCATGGGTGGTCTAGTAAGCGCCAAGAATAAGGGGTCTTTGTTTATTTTACCACTATCATCTGACATATATTTTTCCTTGTTATATTGGTTCTTTCTAATTAGTAGTTAAGCAATATTAGGCTTGCTTAACTATATTTAAAATTATAGCAAAAAATCATCAAATATTCCAGTTTTTATTAAAAAATAGTTAAATTTATGGAAAGGGAAATCATTTTGGACACAGAAACAACAGGCCTTGACCCCAAACAAGGTCACAGGCTGGTTGAGATTGGCTGCGTTGAATTATTTAATAGGGTTCCCACTGGTAAAACCTTTCATACATATCTTAACCCTGAGCGTGATGTACCTTATGATGCGGAGCGAATTCATGGCATTAAGACCGAATTCCTACAGGATAAGCCCAAATTTTCAGAAATTGTAGATGATTTTCTTAAGTTTGTGGGTAACTCAAAACTGGTTATTCACAATGCTGACTTTGACATGAAATTCATTAATGCTGAACTATTTTATGTAAAAAAATCAGAAATACCGAAAGAGCGGGTATTTTGTACACTTATTTATTCACGACAAAAATTCCCTGGTGCTCAGAACTCCCTTGATGCATTGTGTAGAAGATTCAATGTTGATAATAATCACCGTGATAAGCACGGAGCATTGCTTGATGCTGACCTGCTTGCAAAAGTGTATCTCGAGCTAATGGGTGGCAAGCAGAATGCTTTTGAACTTTCAGAAAAAAGGGAAGAAAAAAAGCAGGAACAGAAAATTGTTGAATTAACTGACTATAAAGCTGATTTTCCCTTTAGAACCTACCCCATAAGAGATCGGAAGAGCACAACGT
>DQGZ01000019.1 GCA_003531345.1 Alphaproteobacteria bacterium
GCTAGCTTCTTGCAATACTCCAGATTTGCTAGGTTTTTCTTTTTATTATATTCATCCATTGGCTGGATATAAACAGGGGTTTTATACTCACTCTGCCCAACATCTGGCACTGAGCTATAATTTTTATTATTTGCTGAAATTATAAATTTAAAGGCGGTTATTCTTTCTAATAGATCGGGTCTTATTTTTTTGTAACCCATACCATTATTTTTTGGTGAACAGATAATTTCTACCTTTTCATGTAAGTTTCTAAAGATCGTGCCGTTGGTTTCAATCTGTACTGAAAACTTATTCAAAATCAACTCATCGCAAAGTTTTTCAATAGGCTGCCTTAGTGGCTCACCGCCTGTTATTACAACTAAATTTCTAACTTTTTTACCATTTTCATTTTTTGACAGGGCTTTAATTTCTGAAATTATATTTTCTAAATTTTGAGGTTTAAAATTTTCAAATTCCGTATCGCAGAACTCACAGGCTAAATTACACCCACTAAGCCGTAAAAATACCGACGGAGTGCCAGCATTTGGTCCTTCACCTTGAATGGTTGCGAAAACTTCCTGTATGTCAAGTTGGTTTCCTACGCCTTTTGTTGCTTTTCTTTTTGGGTTTTTACCAAACATTCTTTAACCGCCCCAATAATTCACTATAAAAACTTGAAATATGTGAACTAGATATTATTAATTTTAAGCGAAATACAATAAATATCTAAACTTATGGCTAAATTTGAAACTATAGAGGTTAGCGAAACAGAAATTTCCTGTGATGGTGGGAAAGGCGCTCTGGGGCACCCAAAAGTATATTTGTATATACCAAAAGATAAAGGGAGTATAGTATGCCCTTATTGTAGTAAGAATTTTGTTTTGGCAAAAAATTAATGGAAAAATTTGAACTGAAAAAAAAACTTGTTTTACAACGGCCAGATGCGCTTGCCATTGGCTCTTCTACTGGTGGTTTGAAGGCTCTGGAAGTGTTGTTTAAAAGCTTTAAGGGTTGCAAAATAGATATTCCTATTTTTATTACCCAGCATACGCCCAAAAATTTTGATAAGTCGATAGTAGAAAAGATTAAGGAAGTTTCTGGTATTGCAACCTGCCTAGCAAAGGATGGTGATGAAGTAAAGGCTGGAAATGTTTATGTTGCTCCTAGTGAGTTGCATATGAAAGTAAAACTAAAAAATTCTATAGAAACCATTGAGCTTAGTAATGATGAACCAGTATCCTTCTGTAAACCTTCTGTTGACGTTATGTTTGAGTCTTTGGCTGGGGTTTATGAGGGGAAGATAATAGCGGTAATATTAACGGGAATAGGGTCAGATGGTACTGTTGGTGCAAAGCTTATATCCCAAAAAGGTGGTGTGATAATAGCGCAGGACGAAAAAACCAGTGTGGTTTGGGGGATGCCTGGAAGTGTTGCAAAGGCTAAGATATGCAACGCTGTTTTGCCAATTGAAATGATTGCAGAATATATCAAGGAAAACTCATTAGGGGCAATAAGATAATGAGTTTAAGTAAGGAAAATATTACTTTTTTGAAATTATTCGTTGAAGAAAAATCTGGAATAAAGATTACCGATGACAAGGAATATCTTCTCTCAAGCAGGCTGTCACCATTGATTAAAAAGTTTTCTTTTGAAAACTTCAATGACTTAGTACTAGCGATAAGAACCAATAAAAAAGACGTCATTTCTGATGCCATTGAGGCGTTAACTACTAATGAAACCCACTTTTTTAGAGATATAAAGCCGTTTGAGTTTTTTCAAAATGAAATTTTAGAAAAACAATTTTCATTAAATCAACACCTGAATAAAATCAGAATATTATCTGCTGCCTGCTCATCAGGTCAGGAAGCATATTCTTTGGCTATTGCCATGCTTGAAAACAAATCGGTTACTCAGAAATTTGAAATAGTGGGTATAGATATAAATAAAAAAATGGTTGAAAAGGCAAGGCAAGGTATATTCTCACAGTTTGAGATTCAAAGGGGTTTGCCAACTTCACACCTGCTTAAATATTTTGATAAGATAGGTGAAAATGAGTGGAAAATAAAACCGCAGCTAAGCAGTTATTGTAGTTTTTTTGAAAAGAACCTTTTTTCAAAAATATCTGATCTAGGGATGTTTGATGTCATATTCTGCAGAAATGTGCTTATATATTTCGATGAGAAAAAGAAAAAAGATGCTCTGAAGATAATTTTAGAATGCTTAAAGTCTGGCTGCTATATTTTATTAGGGGCATCAGAGACAACAAACTTGCTTCCAGACCAACTAGAGCAGAACTTACTAATGCGCAGCGCATTTAGAAAGTTATAACAAAATCTACAGTTGATAACGGTGAATTATAGAATCAGAATTTGACTAAAAACTTTATCTCGTTATTTCACATGGAACTACAGGGAAGCTGTCTATCAGCTTGGTTGAGCGAGTAAAATCTGAGTCGGAAATTTCATTCAATATCTCTTTTCTGTAACTTACTGCATGTTCAAAGCCTCCACGTTCAGCCACAGAGAAGAAAGTAAAGGCAATTGCATTATCACGTGGGATTATTGTTCCCTTGTTCTTACGGTAACCGCCATAGAACTTACCAACCTCAAACATGCTGGCCTTATGCCCCTCTTTAGCGGCTGTACAGAATAAATTCAACGCAGCTACATCATCTTTCATAGTATCTTTGCCACAGCAATGTGTCTTAGCAGCTTTATATGCTGCTTCAACATCCTGCTTATCTACTTCTGTTTCCCAATAGAATTTCTTCCCTTCGTTCTCAACTTTACGAAGGAAGCCAGGAAATTTATCGCAGGCCGAAAGCACCAGAGCTAGTGTTAATGTTAGTGTGAGTGTAAAAATTTTCTGCATAATCTTAATATTTTGTAATCACTATATTGCAATTCTCTTCAAATTCCAATTTGAATTATCTTCCAACACAAATTTATTTGTTAATATTTGTTTTTTTACTTCACTTACCTTCATTTTAGGCAATTACATTAGTTTTTCTGGTTGGTTGGGCAGAACTTTCGGCTCATAGAAATCAAACAGGGTTTTAAAAAATCCAACAAAATTAATGGATGCGAAAAGGATATAATTGGGTATAAATAATTTTACTGTAGTTTTGCTGGTGGTAGGAGATTGATTATGCGGCTATACCTACATAACCTCAAAAAGGTATCGTAAGCGTTACTCTTAAGCCGCCTAAATGGCTTTTGGAAAGCTTTATCTCGCCGCCATGTTTATGAATTATATCTCGTGCGATAGTCAGTCCCAGCCCTGAGCCTCCAGTTTCACTATTTCTGCTTTCATCTATGCGGAAGAATGGCTGGAACACTTCATCAAATTTTTCTTCTGGTATGCCAACGCCATCATCATCAATGAAAATATGCGTGAAGCGGTTTTCCTCCTTCTGCGCACGTATCAATATGTATTTTGCATATCTTGCTGCGTTATCTACGAGGTTTTGGATAGCTCTGGTGAAATATTCTGGGCGTATTTTTATCGTTAAATTCTCAGTGATGTTTACATTGATTTTTACATTACTGAAATTAGCTGTTTTTAAAGCAATATCATCAATGAATTTTCGTAGGAATATTTCCTGAGTTGGCTCAGAAAAGCTTTGTGTGACCTCAAGTTGTGTAAAGTTAAGGTAGCCGTCTATCATTTTGTGCATTTCTTCCACTTCCTGCTCCAGTGCTTCTTTCTTCTCCTTGTCTGGCAACATGGAAAGAATAAGTTTCATTCTGGTCAGTGGGGTTCGCAGATCATGAGAAACGCCAGCAAGCATCTGGGTTCTGGTTTCAACCAGCCTTTTTATACGTTCTTTCATTTCAATGAAGGCAATTCCAGCCTGCCGTATTTCAGTTGCCCCAACAGGTTTAAACTTGGTTATTTCAAGCCCTTTACCAAATTTTTCGGCAGCTTCCGCCAGTGATGAAATGCTGCGTATCTGGTTTTTCATGAATATGACAGAAACAATAATAAGCAATATCGCAGATCCCAGAACCCAC
>DQGZ01000095.1 GCA_003531345.1 Alphaproteobacteria bacterium
GTGCTCTTCCGATCTAATGGTCTTCATGGGCGTGGGTTAACACTATTCCTAAAAAATTTGGTAGGTTTTTATAAACAAATTCCAGATCAGGTGCTACCATGTCAGCGCCTGGAAGGTCTTCCCCTGCAAAGCCAGCGCCAAGGTCAATTATTATCCATTTCCCATTATAGTGGTACAGGTTAACATTCATCCCGATTTCATTAGAGCCGCCTAGAGGCAGGAAAATAAGAGAATTCTTCTCAACTTTTATAGCCATTTTGCATAGTCATTTGGTTCTAAGTGCTAGATTTAGTACATAGGCGCCAGATTATTTGAAGTTTGGAGTTAGTAAAGCAGGTGTGGGTGAGGGAAAATCAATGGGAAATTAGAAGCTATATCCTGTTTCCTAATAATTCCTGACTTGCTAACTTCAAACAATTCCAGCATGTTTCCGCAAGTATCAGGTTATATAATATTAGGCAAGCGGGAAATTTAAGTGTAGATAATGAAAAGACTTAATGTAAAATTAGTTCTCTTTTTGGAATTATTGGCACCCCCCTCTAGTTGCATATTTGCAACTAAAGTTTTACTGTTGCATAAATGCTGTGGCTTTTTAAACACAATTTATGTTTATTTAGTTAAATTTTTGTGTCTTTAATAAGTTTCATTGGGGTGTTACAATTTTATAATAAAAAGGGGTTCTTATGGTTCAAAACAAGGTTTTAATAGTTGATGATGAAAAAGACATACTAGATATAGTATCTGACATCGTGGAGGACGCTAATTATAAACCTTTAAGGGCTAGGAACAGTCAAGAGGCATTTGAGCTTATAGCCGAGAAAATGCCAGAGGCGGTGATACTTGATATATGGCTGAAGGACAGTGAGCTTGATGGGCTTGGCATATTGGAGTTCATGAAAAAGAAATATCAGGACATACCAGTTATAATGATTTCTGGTCATGGTAATATTGAAACGGCGTTGCGCTCCCTTAAACTTGGTGCTTTTGACTATATTGAGAAGCCTTTCAAGCAGGATAAACTTATAAATACCCTTAATAAGGCAATTGAATTTTCAAGGTTGAGCAAAGAAAACAGAGACTTGGTAATTAAAAGCCAGCATATTGATTTTTTGTACGGTGACTCAAATACAGTAAAAGCCCTAAAGTCGGAAATTGACAGGGTTTCAAAAACTGAAAGCAGGGTTTTTCTTAATGGCGAAATAGGGGTTGGAAAAGACTCCATAGCTCGCATGATACATAATTTATCAAAGCGTAATAACGCAAGGTTCGTGAAGCTTGACCTCTACAGCTATGACCCGAAAGATATTGAAGAGGTTTTGTTTGGAACGGAAGACAGCGGTGATCTCAACTCTCCTGCTAGAAGAGTGGGGCTGGTGGAGCTTGCTAATGGTGGCAGTCTTTATTTAAGTGAAGTTTGTGATATACCAAAGGAAGCGCAAAGCAGGCTGGTAAAATTTCTTACTGATGGCAAATTTACTAGAGTTGGCGGTACAAAAACCATTGAAAGCAATGTTCGTATAATTGCTTCAACAAATCGTGATGTTGACAAGAAAATAAGGGATGGTGAGTTCCGCAGTGACCTCTACCACCGCTTAAATGTTGTTAACCTAAAAATACCTTCATTAAAAGAGCGCAGGGAAGACATACCAATGTTAGTAGAATTCTTTAATGACCATTTTTCTAAAAAATATAATTTTCCTAAACGCCGTATAACTAATGAGGCGGTAATTGCCTTGCAGTCATATAACTGGCCTGGGAATATAAGGCAGTTGTTGAATGTAATTGAATGGTTGTTGATAACTAACACTGGTGAGCAGGGTGAAAACATAAAAACCAGTATGCTGCCTGAAGAAATACTTTCTGGCTCAGTAACGAGTGAAATTTCGGTTGCAACTACGGGTTCTTCAGCAACCCCTCAGAATAAAGAGTTGATGAGCCTTAAACTGCGTGATGCACGTCAAGTGTTTGAGCGCCAGTACCTTATGGCGCAGATTAACAGGTTTGGTGGCAATATTTCTCGTACAGCTTCTTTTGTTGGCATGGAGCGCTCTGCTCTGCACCGCAAGCTAAAATCACTTGATCTGGTGAAAGAAAGTGAAGATCTGAAAGAGGTTGCGTAACAACACTGTCTTAAATATCCAATGAAAAATATCCTAGTAACAGGTGGCGCAGGTTTTATCGGTAGTAATTTTATCAGGCGGATAATTGTGCAAGGTGGCTATAATATAACCAACCTTGACCTTCTGACCTATGCTGGAAACCTTGCCACAATAAAAGACCTTGAGGGTAAGCCGAACTATAAATTTATTAAAGGTGATATTTGTGACAGGGTCTTACTAGAGCAAGTTTTTTCTGAAAGTAATATTGATATAGTGGTAAATTTCGCCGCAGAAAGCCATGTTGATAGAAGTATTATTGAGCCTGACATATTCCTCAAAACTAATATTGGTGGTACACAGGCATTACTTGATACCGCACGAAAATTCTGGGCGGTTGACAAAAAAGACCCCAAAAATACAAACTACAGGCAGGGGGTTAAATTTCTTCAGGTTTCCACTGATGAGGTCTATGGTTCGCTAGGTGAAACAGGTTATTTTACCGAAAATACCAATCTCCAGCCAAACAGCCCGTATTCAGCGTCTAAAGCTGGGGCAGATTTTATTGTAAGAGCATATTTTGAAACCTTTAAACTGCCAGTTAATATTACTCGTTGCAGTAATAATTACGGTCCGTACCAACTTCCTGAAAAGCTTATACCACTTATCATATCAAGGGCGTTAAGCGATAAGAGGTTGCCAGTATATGGTGATGGAAAACAGGTAAGGGACTGGCTTCACGTAGCTGATCATTGCAGCGCAATACAAACTGTTTTAGAGAATGGCAAAAATGGTGAGGTATATAATATTGGCGGTAATAATGAGAAGCAGAATATTGAAATAGTAACTATAATACTTAAAGCATTGAATAAACCTGAAAGCCTTATTGAGTACGTAACTGACAGGTTAGGGCATGACAGGCGTTACGCAATAGATAATACAAAAATAACCACACAGCTTGGCTGGAAACCACAATACACCTTTGATAACGGGGTGGCTGAAACTATTGCTTGGTACACCAATAACCAGAACTGGGTTGATGTAGTTGCCAGTTGAGTTATTACAAACCTCTATACTTTCTGCTGAAAATCAACTATCAACTATTAACTAATAACTAAGAATTAACTTGATATGAATCAGAAATTATCAGTTTACGAAATTATTGAGCAGAAAGATGAGCCGATAAGCCACACACTTTCCGTTATATTAGATGATGAGCCAGGCGCTCTTTCACGGGTTGTGAGTGTTTTTACCAGCCGTGGCTACAATATTGACAGTTTAACAGTAAGTCAGGTTGATGAAGAAAAGGCGGTTTCTCGCGTTACTATAGTTACCAAGGGCGGTTATGCTGTAATTCAGCAGATAATGAACCTGCTTGACAGGTTAATTCCCGTATATGAAGTGAGAGATCTTACCTATGAAGGCCCGCATATAGAGCGTGCGCTGGCATTGGTAAAAGTTATCTGCACGGGGGAGCAGCGTGCCGCAGCGCAAGCGCTGGCAGACAGGTTTGGCGCAAAAACCATAGACTCCACACCAGAGTCATTTATTTTTGAAATGGCAGACATACCATCAAAAATTGAAAAATTTATCGGCCTGATGAAACCGCTTGGTGTTTCTGAGGTTTGTAAAACTGGCGTTACCGCAATTGCCCGTGGTGCTGAGTTTATTAGCTATTAGGAAATGCATGATAAATTTCTAAATACGATATTATTTTTAATTAGTGTCGATTCAGCCCAAGAGGTAATACTTAGAACACTTGCTGGCAATATTAACGAAGAAGAGAGATTAAATTTTAGAAATGCTATCAGTACGGCATATGATTGTTTAGAGCCTCCAATAGATGATAAATCTGAATATACTATTAAACATGGTAGAGATGGTACCTTTAATATGTCTATAAGAGAAATTGCAGAATTTGTATCAAATTTTTCTTGTGCTGATGTAGAGATAAAACATGTAGATGTTTCCAGTGCAATAAAGGCATATAGAGAACTTAGTTTATAACTTTCTTCCAGTAATATAAGGTAAATTTAAAAACATTTGAAACTTGCGTAAAAATATGCCTATAAGTATCTGGTTTTTATGTTGTTAAGTTATTTCCTAACAACATAAAAACTTAATAACCTAACAACCTGAATCTATGTCATCTGAATCAGTCCTGAAGCAAAACACCTTTGAGTATGGCGGAAATACTGCCTATATAGCAGATCTCTATGAGAAATACTTGCAAAATCCTGATTCAGTTGATGGTGACTGGAAAGTTTATTTTGCAGGCTTAAGCGATAATCTGGCGCAGGTTTCAGTTGATTTTAAATATAAGAATGGTAGCGCAAAAGCCCGCTCACAGGTTGTGGGCTATTTTCCAAAACCATATGTGGTTGACAGGCGTAACCCTAAAAACAAAGGCAGAAGGGCGGCAGATAAACTTCCGCAAGGTGGTAATGTATCATCAGAAGTGGTAGATTCTATCAACGCTCAGCTTCTTATACGTGCTTACCGTGTGCGTGGCCACTTGATAGCAGATCTTGACCCATTACATATCGCAGGCAATAAAACTCACCCTCAGTTGGATATTTCCCGTTATGGTTTCACTGAGAATGATATGGATAAACTGATAGGTGTTGGTGGCTGGTTAGGGCATGAAAAGCTTACACTGCGTGAGATATTGAATATTTTAAGGGCAACATACTCCTCAAAATGTACAGTTGAAATAGCCCACATACAGGATTCCACCAAGAAAGAATGGCTGGAAAAGCGCCTTGAAACCTCTCTTGGTAGGCCAACATTAACGGCGGAGCAGAAGAAGAGAATACTTAACATATTGGTTGAAACTGTTGGCTTTGAAGAGTTTCTGCATAAAAAATTCCCAGGAACAAAACGTTTTTCTGCGGAAGGTGGTGATAATTTAATGGTGGCGCTTGATTTTGGCGTTGCACGTGCTGCATCTTTAGGCGTTAAAGAGGTGGTGGTTGGCATGCCACACCGTGGCCGTTTGAACGTGCTTACTGGCTTCATGGGTAAGCCATATGTTGCAATGTTGAATGAATTTCAGGGCGGCATGTCAATGCCTGCAAATATCAATAGCTCAGGTGACGTGAAGTATCACTTAGGTTTTTCTAGCGACAAGAAATTTGAAAATAACTCAGTACATTTATCACTAACTCCTAACCCTTCACACCTTGAAGCGGTTAACCCAGTAGTAGCAGGGCGTGTTCGTGCAAAGCAAGACCAATTTCAGGATAAAGAACGTACTCAGGTAATGGGTATTTTATTACATGGTGATGCTGCATTTTGCGGGCAGGGTATAGTTGCTGAAAGCTTGGCTATGAGCGACCTAGATGCTTACACAACAGGTGGTATATTTCACGTGGTAGTTAACAATCAGGTAGGCTTTACCACAAACCCGATAAATGGTCATAAATCTCCATATCCTACGGATTTTGCAATGATGATGCAGCTTCCGATATTTCACGTGAATGGTGATGACCCAGAGGCGGTAGTTCATGCAGCGCAAATAGCTGCGGAATACCGTGCAAAATTCAAGCAGGATGTGGTGCTTGATATGTGGTGCTATCGTAAGCATGGTCACAATGAAGGTGATGAGCCACGCTGGACTCAGCCTAAAATGTACAAGGTGATAGATGCAAAACAAACCCCGCGTGAAATATATGGCGAGCAGCTTATCCGTGAAGGTGTTATAATTGAAGCTGATTTTGAGAAATTGAAAGAAGATTTCTATAATAGGCTGGATACAGCTCTTAACGCATCAAAGGAATATAAACCTGAAAAGGCAGACATGCTTGAAGGTAAATGGACTGGTCTTGTTCAGAACTTTGGTGATGATAATAAATTAGAAACAGGTGTTGATGAAAAAACCCTGAAAGAAATAGCGATGAAACTATCAGAAACTCCTTCTGATATGGTTCTGCACAAAGGTATAACAAAAGTTCTTGAGAATAGAAGAATAATGGCTGAAACTGGTCAAAACCTTGACTGGGCAATGGGTGAAGCACTTGCATTTGGCTCATTATTGCTTGATGGCAAGCCAGTGCGTTTAACGGGGCAAGACGCAATTCGTGGCACATTCTCTCATCGTCATTCTGGCTTTTTTGACCAGAACACCGAAGAATGCCGTTTCCTGCTTAACCAGATTCGCCCAGGAAAACAGGCAATGTATGAGGTTCACAATTCCAACCTTTCTGAATTTGGTGTGCTGGGTTTTGAATATGGCTATTCACTAACGGAGCCAAATGCCCTAACCATATGGGAAGCGCAGTTCGGTGATTTCGTGAATGGTGCGCAGATAATGATTGATCAGTTTATTTGCTCCGCTGAAATAAAATGGCTGCGTATGAGTGGCTTAGTAATGCTTCTCCCTCACGGTTATGAGGGGCAGGGGCCAGAACACTCTTCAGCACGTCTAGAGCGCTTTTTACAATTATGTGCAGAAGATAATATGATAGTTTGCAACTTAACAACTCCAGCGAATTATTTCCATGCACTACGCCGTCAGTTGAAGCGTGCTTATCGTAAACCGCTTATCATAATGTCGCCTAAATCATTATTGCGCCATAAGCTTGCGGTTTCAAACTTCACGGACTTCAATGATAAATCAACTTTCAAGCGTGTATTGCCTGAAACTGATAAACTGGTTGCAAATGACAAGGTGCGTAAGGTGTTAGTTGTTTCTGGTAAGTTATATTATGAACTGCTTGAAGAGCGCAGGAATAAAAAGATAGATGATATTGCAATAATAAGGCTGGAGCAGATATATCCATTCCCTGAAAAATCACTTGCGGAGGAGTTTGAGAAATACAAGAACGCAGAAGTGGTATGGGTTCAGGAAGAGCCAGCAAACGCAGGAGCATGGACATTCGTAGACAGAAAAATAGAAAAAACTTTAAGCGAAATCAAAGTTAACTCTAAACGCCCTGTTTACATTGGTCGCCCTGAAGCCGCAGCTACAGCATGTGGTTTCATGAAACTGCACAAAATCCAGCAGGATAAAATTATAGCTGAGGCGCTGGGTTAATGTAGTTGTTAGAAAATCCTAACCCCTCCCCTTATAAGGGTTTACCGCCTGTTCTGGCAGCCATACGCCTTTGGGCAACGCACCTTTCTGGAAGAATATATCAATAGGAATACCGCCTCTAGGGTACCAATACCCACCAATTCTAAGCCATTTAGGTTTTATTTCAGCAATTATCCTTTTAGCTATCCCCATGGTACAGGCTTCGTGAAAATCACCCTGATTCCTGTATGAGAACAGGAATAGTTTCAAACTTTTGCTTTCCAGCAGGAATTTATCAGGCACATAATCAATTACCAGATGTGCAAAATCAGGCTGCCCAGTGAGCGGGCAAAGGCTGGTAAATTCAGGGCAGGTGAACCTTACAACATAATTTTCGCCCGCATGAGGGTTTGCCACTTTTTCAATCATTGCCTCCTCGGGAGAAGTGGCATAACCAACCTTGTTGCCGAGTTGTTTTAAGTTTTTATATATTTTTTTGGTCATTTTCTTAGTAGTTTGTAGTTAGTTTTAGTTGTTTATTTTATTCCTTCTCTCCCTCCGCTGCATCTTCCTCCCTCTGGAAGAGAAGCTTGCGGCGTATAAGCCTAATTCTAATTAGTGATGCAACATTTGTAAGATGGAGCATAGAGTTGGTTGTTGAATGGCTTGAGCGTAGTTTGGAAGGCGAGGCACTTTCTGGCAGTATTATTCATCAAGTTTTAGATTGTGTCTAGATTTTGTTTGAGAATTTTTGCAACCTGCTGTTAAAATTGCCATTTGTGCCGTATTTTCTATATTGGCTTGATATTTAGTGTTTTCAATGGTTTATTAAGTGTTTTAATTACATTAATATTACGCAAAATGAACCTAGGCACTGTTAACAACACTGATGATATACCAGTTTTTGATGATGTTATTACAGCGTATAATAACATAAGAGAATATTTTGGAGAAAGTGATAGGGTTTATTTTAACCACTTGCTTCCAGTAAGTTTTGGAAGCGGTGATTTAAAAGATCAAACTCCTGTTGGTGTTAACGAATTTCAGGCAATATCAGAAATTGGAAGTTTCAAGCTGTTCGGCGCCTTCAATAAAATATGTCAGGTTTATAAAAGCACAACCAATGAAAACAGAGTGGTTAATGTGGCGGCAAGTGCTGGTAACCATGCTCAGGGTGTTGCGCTAGCTTGTAAAAAACTAGGGCTGGAATCTGTTATTTTTATGCCAGTTGCCACCCCTATCAATAAAATAATTGGCACATTAAGGCATGGCGGGCAAGATGTATCAGGGTTAGAGGATTTAGCTTTGACTAACCCAACAAGGGGGCAGGTAAAAGAATATTGCGATCGAAACTTTGATAAATGGGCAAATGTTAAAGTTAAAATAGCAGGCGCTAATTTTGATGAAACAGCAAAACTTGCGCAGGAATATACGCAGAAGATAGGGGGTAATTTCATACCACCTTATAACAACAAAGAGGTAATTGCCGCCGCAGGAACCTGGGGTTTAAGACTGATAGAAGACCTGCTAAAACATAACTTTAATTCCCTCAATTATGAAAAACAGGATAATTTTGTTTCAATTGAGGCTTTAATGACCAGCAGTCCAGATAACTGGACGAATGTTGTAAAAGAGAAAATAGAGAAATTATACGGCGAAGGTGGCAAAGACCTATCAATAAGTTTGCCCGTTGGCGGTGGTGGACTTGCGGCTGGCATGTCTTTAGTAATCAGGAAGTTTGCTCCCGCTGCGGAGTTGATAGCAGTTGCGCTTGAAGGGACACCAAGCCTTATTGAATCCGCCAAAGAAGGAAGTGTAGTTCCAACAACACCAGCAGGGTTAAAGTATGATGATGGGTTATATATTCCTGGGGGAACTAAGGTTGCAAAAATTGGTGATATTACATTTGAAGTCATTAAAAATAATTTTGATAAAGCTGTTTTAGTTGAGCATAAAGCTTTTATGGAAGCTACTGCTAATAATTTGTTTAGAGAGGCAATGAGTGAGCCACAAGCAGGTGCAACGCAGGTTGCAGCATTAAATGCTGCAACAAGATCTGTCAGAATATCGGTTAAAAGCGGTGAAAATCTCTCGCTTGAAGAAATTAGAATAATAAGAGAAAAATTTCCTACCCCTGCAATTGGAATGGTAAAAATTGACGGAGCGATTTTAGAAACAGTAGAGATAAAGAGAAATTAAAAATTATTACTACTTCCCAATAATTTTCATCTCAAACTCATTATCGTTCATTTCAAAATAATCTCTATTCAGTCCGAATTTGGTGGGTAGTTTCATTTTTATATTAATGCCGTTATTAGCTTTGACGCTTAATGTTACAGGAATTTCAGCATTGTCGTTAGCTAACATTGTTTTTAGCTTTTTAAATTTTATTTCATCTAATTCATCTTCAGTAACAAAAATTTCAGCAGAAAGTTTTAGTAGCCTGAAATAATCCGTAGTTGAATGAATTTTACTGGCGATGATACGAACACCGCCTTCATCACGGCGTATCTCAGTTTCAATAACCATTGGTGTGTTGGCTTTCAAAATGTCCCGTGAACTATTAATTAAATCTTCATTGAACATGTTAACCTCAACCATACCTGTAGGGTCAGAAAGTAGGAAGAACGCAAAGCGCTTGCCACCCCTTGTGCGGTGAACAATTTTATTAGCGACGCCAATCATCAGGGTTTTATAACCTTCCTGATATTTTTCTCTGTCCTTGTAATTATACTCACCTTCTTGCCTTTTGGGGCGTTCTGAAATTGGAACTTTTTCTTCTATATCCTCAATAAAAGTAAATTTATTTTTTGGTATTATTGGCAATAAATTATCAACAGGGTGCTTATCAAGGTAAAAGCCAATTGCCTCAAACTCCCTGAAGATTTTCTCCTGAGGTAAAAAATCTTCAATTTCACGCAGCCTGAAATTTTGTGTAGCGTTATTAGTAACTTCATCAAGCCCAAACAGGCTTACTTGATTAGTGTTTTTTTCCTCGTGGATAGACTTGCTGTAGTTAATGATGGTTGGAATTTCTTCAAATATTTTCTTTCTATTTTTATCAAAAACATCAAATGCGCCAGATAAAGTAAGGCTTTCAAGCTGTCGCTTGTTCATTACTTTATCACTTGCCCTATTTATGAAGTCTGAAAGGTCTTTAAAAGTGCCATTTTCTGTGCGTTCTTTTATCATGATTTCAATTGCGTCAATGCCAACGCCTTTCAGCGCACCTAAAGCGTAACGAGTTGCTTTTGTGCCATCTTCAAGTTTTTCAGTGGTGAAATATGCGTATGATTTATTTATGTCAGGTGGTAGAATTTTAATGCCTGTACGTTTTACATCCTCCTTAAAAACAAGAATTTTATCGGTATCAATAATATCCTGATTCATTGAGGCGCAGTAAAATTCAGCTGGGTAGTGGGCTTTTAAATAAGCGGTTTGATAGCCAATAACCGCATATGCTGCCGCATGAGACTTATTAAAACCATAGCCTGCGAACTTGGCAACAAGGTCAAAAATTTCTTCTGCTTTGGCTTTTAAAACATTGTTTTTTACCGCGCCATTAACGAATAGTTCCCTCTGTGCGTCCATCTCCGCTTTTATCTTCTTGCCCATAGCACGGCGTAAAAGATCAGCGCCACCTAGTGAGTAACCAGCCAAAATTTGCGCTATCTGCATTACCTGTTCTTGGTAAATAATTACCCCGTAAGTTTCCTTCAGGCAGGTTTCAAGCATCGGGTGCAGGTAGTCAGGCTTTTGCTTACCGAGTTTGCAAGCAATATAAAGCGGTATATTTTCCATCGGCCCAGGGCGATATAACGAAATAAGAGCAATAATATCTTCAATTGAATCCAGCTTCATTTTACGCATTGAATCACGCATACCCGCAGACTCCATCTGGAACACGCCAACACCGCTGCCCCGTGCCAGCATTTCAAAAGTCTTTTTGTCGTCTAAGGTTAAATTATCAATGTCAATTTCTACGCCTTCATTTTCTTTTATCATTTTAACTGCTTTGGAAATAAGTGTAAGTGTTTTTAAACCCAAAAAGTCAAACTTCACCAAACCTGCTGCTTCGCTATATTTCATAGCATATTGCGTGGTTGGCATGCTTGATTTATGGTCAGTATATAGCGGCAGAATTTCCATTAATGGTTTTGAGCCTATAACCACACCCGCAGCATGGGTTGATGCGTGGCGGTGCATGCCTTCCAGCTTTAAACCAATATCTAGTAATTTTGCAATTGCCTCATCTTCCTTTGCTTCTTGTTTTAGTGCAGGGTCAAGCTCAATTGCTTTTTCAAGTGTTACGGGGTCTATCGGGTTGAATGGTATCAGCTTACAAATTCTATCAACCTTAGAATAGGGAACTTGCAGCACCCGCCCAACATCTTTTAATACTGCCCGTGCCTGCAATTTTCCAAAAGTTATAATTTGTGCTACATTGGCGTTGCCATATTTTTGTTGAACATAATCTATCACTTCACCCCTACGCTCTTGGCAGAAATCAATATCAAAATCTGGCATTGATACACGCTCAGGGTTTAAGAAGCGTTCAAAAAGTAACCCAAAACGTATGGG
>DQGZ01000062.1 GCA_003531345.1 Alphaproteobacteria bacterium
TTTTCAACTATTGCAGTTGCGGGGTCAGTTTCTGATATGGCAGATAAAGACGCGCAGGATAAACTGCCAGATTGGCTTAAGCGAATAGAAGTTGAAGGTAACTTTGCCGCAGATGGCAAACCTGCTTACAGCGTTATGACTGTACAACCAATATCAGATGAAGAAAATTCCGTTATATTCAACCAGTCTCGTGTTGCATATTCAACAGATGGCAGAACAACTGCAAACATTGGTTTAGGTTACAGGCAACTAACTAATAACCAGAAAATAATGCTTGGTGTTAACGCATTTTATGATCACCAATTTCCTTATGGTCACCAGCGTTCAAGCTATGGTGCAGAGGTTAAATCATCTGCGTTTGAATTAAATGGCAATTATTATGTTGCAAATTCAGGCTGGAGAGATGCAGATACCATTTTTGAGGAAAGAGCATTAGACGGGCATGATGTTGAGATTGGTGCGCAACTGCCATATTTACCTTGGGCTTGGGGTTTTGTGCAGAATTTCTATTATGATGGAAAGGCAGGAGATGATCTTGAAGGTATGAAATATAGCCTTCGTTTAAGACCTTTTAAAAATATTGAATTTGAGGGTGGGCATACATCAACTGACGAAACATCTGATAATAACTTTGTAATGGCAAGGTATAGAATTGGTTTTAATGAACCTAAATATGTCAGCAATGTTAGAAAATCAGGCTGGGTTTCTTCAAGGGCTTTTGAAACTGGTGAATCAATGGCAGATAGAAAACTTGAAAAAGTTCGCCGCTCAAATGAAATTACGGTTGAACGCAGAGTTAAGTCTTCAGCTGGCGGCACTGGTGCAAGAGCCAGTGTTATATTAGCTAGAGGTTCTTAAAAAATCTATAACTCTCTTCTTGTTTCAAGGGCTGTGAGAAGTGTTCCTTCATCAAGGTAGTCAAGTTCACCACCAAGCGGTATGCCGAAGGCAAGACGAGAGATTTTAACATTATACTGGCGTAACTTGCCTGAAACAAAATGTGCGGTTGTTTGCCCTTCAATTGTTGCATTAGTTGCAAGGATAACTTCCTTAACTTTGCCTGCCTGAATTTTTGCTAATAGTGTTTTTAGGTTTAGGTCATCAGGTGAAATGCCATCAATTGCAGAAAGTGCACCACCTAATATATGGTAAACGCCATTGTAAATATTGCCGCGTTCTATTGCCCAAAGGTCTTCAACATTTTCTACTACGCAAACTTGTTCGTGATTGCGTTTTTCATTACTGCAAATATTGCATATTTCTGAAATGTCATAATTTCCGCATTCACTACATTTTTTAATATTTTGAGCGGTGTCAGTAATTGCTTTTGCCAGCGGAAACATAAGATTTTCTTTATTTTTGAGCAAGTGTAGGGCTATACGTTTTGCTGAACGCTTACCAACCGAAGGTAGCTTAGAAATATAATTTATAAGGAGTTCAAGGTCGTTCTTCTGCATGAATAGAATCTGGAGTTAGGAGAGGGATTTTAGTAATAAAAACCAAACTCTCAACCCTAAACTCTCAAAAAAATCATTATAAATTTTTTAACTCATCGAACAGGTCAGAAACTTTTCTTAGTACGTTAGTTGAAGCAGAGTAAGCCTGCTGTGAAACTATAAGGTTGGTTAATTGTTGACCTATCTCTGAAGTTGAGCTTTCAACTGCGCCAGGAACTATAGTTCCAACTGATGGGTCACCAACTTGCCCGAACCTTGGTTCACCAGAGCTGTTATTTGCAGAGTAAGCATTTCCAGAGCCAGCAGATAGGGCGTTAGGGTTGGAGAAATATGTTAAAGGCAATTTATAAACTTTTGAAGTTAAGCTGTTATCAAAAATTGCCGTTACAAAACCTTGCGAGTCAATTTGAAGAGACTGCAATCTTCCCGTTGGGAAACCGTTCTGTGATACATCTGATGAGTAAGCACCAGCAAATTGAGATAAGCCGTCAGCAAGACCTAAACCAATATCTCCAGGCGTTCCAAGACTTATACTCAAAGATTTTTCCGATGAGCCGCCAGCAGGATTGATCGTAAATTCATCTGCAATAGGTCCACTTATTGATTTTAATGTTCCATCACCGTTAAATGAAACTGTGCCATAAGTAATAAGCCCATCATTTTTAGCTTGACTTACTGCGTCAGTTATTGCATCTGGGTTAATTGAGAATAATTCAACCGCCCATATCTGGTCACTATCAGTGTCTTTTATTTTTGCGAACGACAATCTGAGATCAACGCTTTTTCCAAGAGAGTCATAAATAGTTATTGTTCTTGAAAAATCAGGTGCTATTGCGCCTGATGCCATGTTACTGCCACCATCACCTGTAGCATCATATATTTCATCTATGGCAGTAGAAGGAAGGCCAAACTCAGTAAGCATTTGACCAGAGTCAGCAACGGCAGCTGTTTCGTCTATTTCAAACGCTGCGGCACCGTCAGTAAATGTCATGGTCTCTGTGAGGTCAGTATTTGAGATGGTTAATGTTGGTGTGCCAGTAGGGTTGGTGATGGTAGCTGAAAGCCCAGTAGAACCATCAACAAGGTCTTCAAGCTCCTCAAGGGACGCAAATCTGTTAGTGCCAGAAGTAACGTTTGAAAAGCCAAATTCCGCCGTTAAGCCACTGGCAGCAACGTCAGCAAAGGTCAAGCCATCATTGGCATCATCAGCAACAACATAAAGTACGCCATCTTCTAACCTTGCCCTTAAGCCAGTCGTGCCATCAATCAGGTCGGCTAATTCTTCTAATGTGCTGAACTGACTTGATGTAGGGGTGGAATCAAAAGTGAATGTAACAGCACTACCCATTGAGCTGGATTGGATGGTAAATGCATCTCCATCAGAGAAGGTTGTGAAGGCAACTGAAGCAGAGGTTGAACCACCAATGCCGCCGCTAATATCATCACTTTCTGCATAGCCACCAAGTGTATAGGTAAAAGATCCACCACCGCTTAACGCAACAGTAAGCGAGTCTGTGCCAGACCCAGGAGGAACAATAAGAGAGGTTGATGTATTAGACGAGTTAGCTGCGCCAGTAAACGTAACATCACCATAACCGCCAACTGTAGCTATAGCATCAGAAAATTGAATGGTTCCAGTGGGGTCAACGTTATAAATTTTCAATGTTGCATTTCCAGTAGGGTTATTAAGGGTTGCTGCAATATCATCATTATTTAAACCATTTATAACATCAGCTAGATTGCCTAATGTAGCAAATCTTACACCATCTGGGTCAGCTGCAACATCTGCTAAACCAAAAGATGTAAGTAAAGTTCCAGATACATTGGCAAAATCAATACCATCATTGGCATTTGCAGCACTTATATACATTATGCCATTATCAATCCTTGATCTCAAGCCGTCAGTAGAGTTTATTATAAGAGACAATTCCCTAAGGTTCTTGAACTCATTAAGGTTTGTATTTGAAGTTGAGTTGTATGTAAAAGTTACTGGCTCTGGCATTGAATCTGTTTGGATAGAAAAGGAATTGCCATTAGTAAAGCTTGTAAAGCTTCCAGTTGCAGAAGTTGCTCCGCCTATTCCATCTGCTATGTCATTAGAAAGCGCAATACCACCATAAATAAACTCATAAGGGGTTGCAGTTCCATCATTAGTTACTGTTACTGTAAATGTATCACCGTTTGCAAATCCTTTTGGTACAATTATTGTTGATGAGCTGTTCGTAGTATTTGCAGTACTTGCGAAGTCTATGGTTGATCCAGCACCTTCCAAAATTGTTTCTTCTGCTCTTAGGTTGATTTTTGCTGTAATTACACTGGTTGGTGAAGCTATACCAGTTACGTCAGTTGAACTGATATTTCTCAAGCTTTTTATATCTTGCGATGAAGTTGTATATTGTGAGTTGCCTGATTCACCAGGAATTCTGCCCTGAGAGTCAAGTGGCCAGCCCATAAGCCTGTAGCCAGCTTCATTAACAAGATTACCATCTTTGTCTGACCTGAAAGAACCTGAGCGGGTGAATAAAGTATTTCCTGCTACATCACTTACTGTAAAAAAGCCATTTCCTTGAACGGCAAGGTCAGTTCCAACTGCGGTTGAACTTATTGCGCCCTGTCTGTCAATATCGTTCCTGACGCCTTGTAATACACCGCCACCAACAGAACCAGCAATAAGTGTGGAAAATGATGTGGAGCTTGACTTGAAACCTGCAGTTCCAAGGTTGGCGATGTTATTTGAAATAATATTCACCGCAGCAGATTGTGCAGTAAGTGCTGTTAAGCTTGCTGAAAGTGCTCCAAATAATGACATAAGATCCTCCTGAAAAATATTTAATTAAATTATTCTATATTCTGAACTGAAGCTATATTACTCAATTCAACCGTAGTTTTATCTATCCCCTTGCCAATTCTAATTACTGGCTCTGATGACGAAGCAAAATCTATGCCAGAAACTATACCTTTTATTAAAGTAGATTGTTCCTGATAAACACCTTCACTGTCCAGAGCGTTCACCCTTATTCTATATTGGCCAGCCGCCGCCTGAGCTCCAGTTGTTGTTACGCCACCCCATGCAATTCCGTGTTTTCCTTCATCAAGACTGCCATCAGCTTGGAATATAACTTTTCCAGCTGCATCTAATATCTCAATATTGGTTTTGTTTGAACCTTCACCTAAGATATAACTTAATTCACTCGGGTTAGTTCCATCATATAAAAAGTCAGAACCTTTATATTCAACTTCCTTATTTATGAATGAGGCAAGGTTTGAAGCGTTGCCGTTATTCTGCATGGCAATAAGTGTCTCTAAATTCTTATTTGTTTCAATTAACTGCTGAGAGTTAGTAAGCTGAGAAAGTTGTTGGGTCATATCAGCAACTTCCATTGGCTGTGTTGGATCTTGGTTTTTTAGCTGTGTTAAGAAAAGCTGGAGGTAGGTTTCAGAATTGCTGCTGAAAAGCCCTGCTGACTTCTCTGCAAGTGAAGATGTGTTATTTAAAAAACTGCTTCCTATAGTGTTTGCCATAAAAACCCCCTTTATACTAAAATATTAACTAAGCTATTACTGTAATTGTTATTGTAGGCACTTACCACCCTGCCTGTATTATTTACCTCTTCCTGATTGATCAGGTCAGCTAGGTTGAATGCAACAGGCTTTTCAAAGAAAGCCCATTGTTGTTGCTGCTGCTGTTGATTTTGTTCTTTTAGGTTGAAACTCATAGAGCCTGCGTCTGATTTAATTCCATTGTCACCAAGTATCTTTTCAAATCCTGCTACATCTTTCTTCAGCATATCTAAAGTGTCCTGCCTTTCTGCAACTATCATCATGCTGGCTTTGCCGTGGGCATCAAACCCTATTTTTATCTGAAGTTTCCCAAGATTTTCAGGCTCTAGGCTAACTTCAAAACTATCTTTACCTTTTGAAATATGGGCAATTTTATATTGCAGGCCGTCATTTGCAGGTAGACTAGCAGGCTTTAAAGGCTGAACTTTGTATGCGTTTTCCGAAAGCTCCTTTTTATAACCTGAAAGAGAAACGTCGCTATTTGAAATTATGCTTTCTGAGTTTTTCTTTATATCCAATCCTTTATCAACGATATTCTCAGCAAATATACCTTTCTCAGTTACTTTGCTGAAGTCTTTAACCATATCGCGGGAAGCGGTTTCAGTAATTGCCTTCAAATTATCCTGCCCAAGTATTCTGGGGTCTTTCTTCTCATTATAAAGTGGCTGCACTAACTGTTTTTCAGTTTGAACTGGAAGGTATTTTGCAGCATCACCAACAGGGGTTAGGGGTTTGTTTGATGATGCTTGCAAAATACCTTCTGCAGAATTTTCAACTGGAGTATTAGAGTTAGCAGGGTTAGAAATTGAACTTGTATTTATAACTGCAATTGGTGTTTCTGCATTCAGTACAACTGGCTTATCAGAAAGTATTCTATCTATTTCGCTTAATGTTGAGGGGTCAACTATGTTTGTTTTTTCTATGCCAGCACTGGTAGTGGTTATACTACCAGTTAAGGTATTCCCAATTGATATATTATCACCAGAATTAGTAAAATTATTTATCTGGTTTTGTAATGTACCCATTACAGGCTGTACTACATTTCCTAAAACCGAAATATCAGGTGAAGTTTCAATTGATGTATCAAGGGTTGAGTTTAGCGCATCAGAAAAATTCTGACTGATAAGTGCAGGCTGACCAGTGCCTTCTATACTGGAAGTTATGCTTCCAATTAAAGACGAAGCAGCATTGATAGCTGCGTTGCCAAGTAAACCAGTTAATATGTTTGCGCCTAAAATCATTTTACCTATTTATTCACCAAATGTTTAAGCTAACAACGTGCCAAAAAATAAATACACTTATTTTTCAAGCAGTTATCACCTTTTAATTATTTTTGTTATTGGTTAGCACTATGTATTTTTTGCAGTATCTAATTTTAAATTACACTCTTGATTATATTTTATTATTGGTTATATAAAGATTACGACAACAGGTGGGTTTACCCACCTTTTTTATTGCCAGCTTGCCAGCAGGAAATAGGATTTAGGATTTAGGAAATAGTAAAGATTAAAAACTAATTCCTAATTCCTAACAACTAATTCCTAGGATGTTAGAGGAAAAAATACATAACCTTATTGAACCAGTTATCAACCAGCTTGGTTTGAACCTAGTTCTGGTGAAGATAAAGGGTAATATAAAAGGCAAAATACTTCAAGTTCTGCTAGAAAGGGCTGATGGCGGCAGCGTAAATGTTGAAAATTGCCAGCATGTTACACGTTCTATAAGTTCACTACTTGATGTAGAGAATGTATTCTCTGACAGGTACTATCTGGAAGTTTCATCTGCTGGGCTGGAAAGACCATTGGTAAAGAAGGCTGACTTTGAAAAATACACTGGTTTTTTGATTGCATTGAAGCTCAGGCTGCAACACCCAGATTTTGCAAGCAAGCGTTTCAAAGGGCGTTTGAAGAGCTTTAATGATGAAGGCTTCACCATTTATGATGAAGAAAGGAAACAGGACATTTTTACGGAGTTCTACAATCTTGATGATGCCAAGCTTGTGGTAACTGATGAAATGTTCAAATCAAAAGGAGCTAGGAATTAGGTTTTAGGTGTCAGAAAATTTACTGAAACCTGACACCTGAAACCTAACTAAACCATAACTTTACTAACAACTAAACACTAAACTATATGGCACAAGCATTTTCAATTACAGGCGGAACTGAGATAATTCAGGTAGCAGACGCAGTAGCGCGTGAGAAAAATCTTAACCGTGAATCGGTTATGACTGCGTTAGAGAGCGCAGTTGCATCAGTTGCTCGTAAAAAATATGGACATGAGCTTAACATAAGGGCGGCAATAAACCAGAAAGACGGCTCTATCAAAATTTTCCGTGACCTTAAAGTTGTTGAAAAGGCTGAGGATCACAATCAGGAAATAGATAAAAAATTTGCCGTAAAAAAGAACCCTGCTGTTGAAATTGGTGAAACTATTTCTGAGGAATTGCCACCGATTGATTTCGGTCGT
>DQGZ01000026.1 GCA_003531345.1 Alphaproteobacteria bacterium
CATCTTTTAAGCTGTCTATAACCCATTGTTCAAGGTCACACACGAATTTTTTGAGGTCTGGCGGGTTATAATGGTTCTTTAACTCCAGCATAAAATAAGCTATCCTTTGCCCTGGTCCGTGATAAGTATATTTACCGCCTCTGCCAACTTTATGCACGGGGAAGTTGCTTTCAATTAAATCACTTTCAACTGCGCTGGTACCAGCAGTATAAACAGGCTTATGCTCTAAAAACCATATTTCTTCTGCGCTTTTACCTTTAATTATCTCAGCAACTTTTGCCTCCATTGCTTCAATAGTTGGAAGATAGTCAAGAAGTCCAGATTTTGTGATGATTTTTACCAAAAGATATATAGTAATGTCATTGCGAGAAGCTAAAGCTCATCGCAATGACGAATAACAATAACTAATTTTTTCGCAGAACCGTTTCAAGAAAAAATTCTTCAATATAAGCCATTTAAAACTTTGGTTTTAAATGAAATAGTTAATCCTGCTTGAATAACACCGCTTTAAAGTTCTTCCTGTCTTCTAATGCTGTTCCAGTACCAATAGCAACGCAGTGAAGAGGGTTTTCAGCAATGAAAACTGGCAAGCCAGTCGATTCTCTGAGCAGAACATCAATATTTTTCAGTAATGCACCGCCACCTGTTACTATTATGCCACGTTCCACAATGTCAGACGAAAGTTCAGGAGGAGTTTTCTCAAGCGCTTCGTGAACGGCATCTTTAATTGCATTTACAGGCTCCTGAAGGCTTTCAGCTATCTGTTTGGTAGTAAGCTCAATTTCCTTAGGCACTCCATTCATGAGGTCGCGCCCTTTAATGGTGGTTTTTTCACCATCACTGCCATCAGGTGGTAAAATTGCGCTTCCGATACGTTTTTTGATCTCTTCCGCAGTAGAGTCACCCACTAGAAGGTTATGATATTTACGGATATAGTTGATTATCGCCTGATCCATAACGTCACCGCCAACCCGGGTGGATTTTGCATAAACCACGCCCCCAAGGGAGATAACCGCCACTTCTGAAGTGCCGCCGCCAATATCCACCACCATTGAACCTTTAGGCTCATTAACTGGTAAGCCAGCTCCTATCGCTGCTGCCATCGGCTCTTCAATAAGGTAAACATCACGTGCGCCAGCGCTCATTGCGGCGTCCTGTATCGCCCTGCGCTCAACCGCAGTGGAGCTTGAAGGTACGCAGATAACAATCATCGGGCCAGCTAGGCTTCTGCCTTTGTGAACTACGCGGATAAAGTGCTTTATCATTTCTTCTGCACCCTTGAAATCAGCTATTACGCCGTTTTTCAGGGGGCGGATAGCCTCAATATTATGCGGGGTACGACCTAACATCAGTTTAGCCTGAAGCCCAAAGGCGTAAGGTATTTTTTTGCCTTCTTTTATTAATAAAGCCACAACGGATGGCTCATTAAGCATTATTCCTTTACCTTTAACATAAACCAGGGTATTAGCCGTGCCTAGGTCAATTGCAAGGTCAGAAGAGAACATTCCAAGTAATTTATTCAGCATATTTTTATGGGTTTGTTATATTAATTTTGACAGAGAGAGACGAATTATCCTCAAAGGCAAATAATTGCAAGATTAATTAATTTGTTAACCTTTTGTTAATGTTTTTTGGGTAGGGTGTTTGTGTATTATAGTATTTCTCAAATGAATTTAAAATCACGTAATATATTGAAATCAATTAATTTGCGGCTGAAAGACTTATATTCAGCTATCGATAACTCAGATAATATAGTCGAAAAAGCAAAGTATCTATTTCTGGTTAATGAATTAACTAGTTTTAAAGACATATTTGATGAAAAAAGTAGTGATGGAAAACCAGCACCATTGAAAGCGAAAGAAGTTGAACTTAAAAATATAAAAATAAATAAAATAAGACATACACTTACTAACCATCCAACCAATCCCCTTGGTCATGAGGCAACAGTTGAGATGTTAAAGATGAAGTTAGCCATCATTAACGGTGACTTTGAGGCTGTCAGTAGATGTATGAAAAATTTTATGAAGATCAAAGAGCCGACTTCAAAAAGAATAACAGAGCAATCAGGATATGTTATAAATAACTTTTTAAAGCTACGTTGGCAAACCTATGATTTTTTGAGTGAAGATGCAAAAAGATTAAATGAATATGGTGACTGGCTTAATGATGCGGATGGCAATCCATTTAAAACTCTAAGAGTTCTCAAAAAAGAGTTGGTTGATAAAAACAAGTTGTTTCAAGAATGTATAGTTGATGGTCTGGATAAGATTATTGGTAGTGCCAGAAAAGGCAACAAAAAATTGATGGAGGAGATTAAGGACATATATAATTTTGAAATTGATGAAAATAATTTTTTAAAAGCAGAAGATGTATCAAATAGTTTAAGAAATATTGTAAATTCAGATTTTGTTGATGAATCAACAAAGAATAAATTATTAAAATTATCAAAAAAGATAGATGATTTTGGTGCTTTTATGTCCAAGCCGGAGATAAGGCAGGAAGGTGAGATATTTCAAAAAGCCTATAAACTTGTTAAAGAAAAATTTCGGCAACAAAGTAGAAGCATAGAAGAGTATAATTTTAGTTTGGACGAAAAAGGTAATGTTAACGCCACCCACAAAACTGATTCTTACAAACAATTTACAGTTTTTGAAACAAGTGAATATGCCCAGAAAACTGACGAAGATGGTAAATTTATTCCTCTGGAAAAAGGTAGTGATTCTGTGGCGATAGACCATTTTGCAAAGCTAGTTTATTTAAAAAACCTTAGTGAGAAAACTAAGATTGAGCCAATAATAGATACATTCATAATGTCAGAATTTAAGGGTGCTACAGAAATGGCAGATACTCTGAGATTGTTTAACGTTATAGGTATTGATACAAAAAACATAAGATTATTTCCACTTTACGAAGAGATAGACGAATATAAAGATATAAAAAATACAATTAATATTCTTAAGAAGTGCAAAAAAGGCTCAGAGTTAAGTGCTGATGAGCAGTTGGTTAAAGATTATATTGATAAAACAGGTAAGGTTTTTTTGATGTATGCAGCAAGTGATACTTCCAAAAGGGGCGGTGCTGAAGCCTATTCTAAAATGCTATACCACTTAACCAAGTTGTGTGATGCTGTTGTAGAGTATAATGAAGCTCAGCCAGAAGATAAAAAACTTAAACTTTCTTTTTACTGGGGTGGTGGGCCTTCACAAAGTAGGGGCGGTGCGATTGATTTTATCAGGGCTCTTAAATCTATCGCGGGAGATAGAGGGGTTGAAACCGAAATTTCATACACCTTACAAGGTGAGGGTATAAACCGCATTTCTGACCCAACGAATTATGTCGCTTATGAGGAGAATATAACTCAAGGTAACAAATACCAGGCAAGCAGAAAAATTCAGCCAGAATCAGGGTATGTAAAACAAAAAAATGAAGGAATTTGGCGCAAGATATCTGGAGTTTTTAACGTTCTTGGGAATGACTTGGGTAGTACTGAAGAAAAGTTTAAAAGCTTTTATGAAAGTGCTTATGGTAAATTTGCAAAAATGCATTTAACCAATAAAAACCCTATGCTCAATTTGCTTTCCAAACTGGCGGCTGGTGTAAATACTGCTGACAGGCCAGATTCAAGAACCGATTGTAGTGAAGGGACGCCTTTTTTTAAAATGTTAAGAGCAATAGGCTACGACCTGATGGGTAGGCAGGCAGGCTTTAATAATATAATTGTAGGTCACGGAGAAAACCTGAATAAATTTTTTAATGAATTAAAATCAGGTGATGAAAATGTTAGTATAGATGAAATAAAAAAACTACATACTGACAGTACAGTATTCCAGTCTCAGATAAATACATATGCCCAAATAATTGGCATGACAGATTTTGATTATGCAGAAAAACTGGCAGGTACTCTTGAAGATAATTCTAATAAATATCTAGGCAGCAGGGACTTTATAAGTTTAATAAAACAGGAAACAATGGCAATGGCTAAATTTACTGCGATTGCTTTAGGCAAAGCTGATAAAAATACAAGTTTGGAAGAGGCATATGGCATGATAAAAAATGAATTTTCTAACCATCTGAATGAAAAAAATACCAAAATTGCAAAAGATTTAATGAAGAAATTATTTAAGGGAATAGCGAAAGGTGAAATAGATGAAAATAATCTGGGTGCTCATAAAACTGTAGTTGGTGCCTGTGTAGATACATTACGTTCCGACTATATTTTAAGACCAACTCTCCAACAAATAAAGGATGTAGCTAAAAATGTAAACTTTCCAACTAAAACTATGGCAAGGGCTTACGGGTAAAACCTCCCCAAGTAAATCAGGCGGGTTTAGCAGAAGATAACCCACACTCTCTACTCACCATTCGGTTCGAACATTATTTCAGAGACATATCTGCGCCCGCCCGCCCCACGTTTCACCTGCACAATAACTTCCACTACCTGCTTCACATAATTCTTTATTTCCTGACGGGTCATCGCTAGACCAGCTTGCAGAACCATTAAACATAATTGCTCAATTGCCAGTCGTGGGTTATCAGCGTGCAGGGTAGCTATAGAACCAGGGTGACCAGTATTTACCGCCCTCAGGTATGAGAAGGCTTCCGCACCGCGTAACTCTCCCACTATCAAACGGCTGGGCGCTAAACGTAAGCATGCCTCTATCAGGTCTTGTGTGTTTACCTTTGCCAAACCTTGCCCACCTTTTGATGCAACCAGATGTAGTTTATTTGGCTGCTCTAATTTTATCTCCCTTGCATCTTCAATGGTTATCAGGCGCTCCTCATGGGGAATAAGCTTATATAAAGCGTTAGCAAAGGTGGTTTTACCAGTGGAAGTACCACCACTAATTATCATATTCTTTCTGCCCGTTACTGCCTTTCTCAGGAATTCCTTTATATCCTTTTTCTCGTGCAGCGCTCTTAATTCTTCATCAATTGGGTTTTCCTTTTTCTCAAAGGTAACTTCTTTGAACGCACCTATTTTCTCATAATCTTCAAGTGAAAGATTAAGCACACTGGGTTTACGAATGGAGAATGCCACAGTGCTCTGTTCAACTGCTGGTGGAAATACAACCTGAACACGGTAGCCATTAGGCAGGGTTGCTGAAAGAATAGGCGTTTCAGAGCTTATTTGCTGGTTGGTAGATTGTGCAATAAGCCTGCCCATTGAAAGCAGGTGGTTGAAATTATATTCTGGCAGGTCACGCCTGATATGCTCGCCACGTTTTTCAACCCAGCACTGCAAAGGTTCATTGATACATATTTCATTAACGTCATCTTCCTGTAATATGTCATATACAGGTTTTAAAAAGGTTTCTAATGCTGCAACACTCATTTATTTAAGGGGTTAGGATTTAGGAATTAGGAATTAGTTTTAGAGCTAAATCCCATTTCCTAATTCCTATTTTCTGGCTACTGAATTATCTCAATTGGTTCATCGCCTTCTGTTATAGGTCTGTCAAAGCGTATATCCCTGTTGACGAATATTTTTATCCGTGTGCCTTGTTCAACTGTTATTCGTGGGTTTTTTTCAAACATACGGTCAGCAATGTTGGTTATATTGCCACCTAACTGGTCAACCGCCTGACGCACAGCCTGAGTTGTTGGTGAGCTGGTATCTATTACCTGTCCTTGAGTTCCAACTTGCGTATTATTCTGGGCGCCTGTCAATTCCTCTGCTGCATAGGCAAAGCCAATAGTAATGGAACTCAGTAATATAGCGCTGCCAAATATATCTAAAAACCTGTTATCAAGCTGACCACGAACCCCAGCACGACCTAAAAAGTCAGTTGCTATCATGCCATCACTTCCTTCATCAAATACCGCATCTATCCCGTCTGGTCTTATAACCCTTGTCCATATCACAAGCACTCGTGACCTGCCAAACCTGAACTCCTGATTGTCAACATCAAAAGCACCAATAAGCCTTGAACCTTTGGGTATTAATATCCTTTTGCTACTTTCTGCATAAACATCCCTTGAAACTATAGCACGAAGCCTTCCTGGTAAATCAGTGTTGATAGCAGTTTCAAGAACTGCATCAATAACCTTACCCTGAAGTATAACGCTATCTAAGTGCCAAGTTTTTGTGGTTAATGTTTGTTCTGCTGGTGTTGGTTCTAAACGGAAAACTTCCTCCTCAGGTGCATCCTCGCCTTCTTCAGAAGTTTCTTCATCTCTTGGTTCTAGTCCTTGAACCAGCATCATCGGTGCCTGCATCTTCTGCATCTGATTTTGTGACTCATCCTGTAGATTTGGCGCTGCTGCTGTGTCATTTCCTAGTGGTAGGTCAGCCATGCCTGGTGGTTCACCCATTCCTTCGTCATCTAGTGGTGGCAGACCAGGTATCTCATCACTACTGGATAGCCCACCAATATCAAACGGGTTTTTAAAAGTTTGTGAAGTGCCGCTGTTTTGAGAATTGTTTGAACGTGACTGACCACCACCCTGTGAATTATTACTCTGCCTTGGTAGTATGTCCCTTGGTGAAGGTGCATCAATAGATATTTCTGAAGGTGGTTCAATAACTGGCGGCGGCGGTGCAGGGGGTATTATATCGGTTGCCTTTACCTGCTCTACCTGTTCAATAACTGGTGGCACTTCAGTATTCTGTGCAACTTTACCCACCTCTTTTTTTTCCATTCGCTCTTTTTCAGTTTTAGCAGGTGGTGGAACATCTGGCTCTTTGCCAATAGTGAACTGGTACAAGAAATAAATGACCACTAAAGAAGCGGCTGCAATAAGAAATATATTCTTCTGGCTGTTCTCTGCAATTTTTGGTCTGTCGCCAAGCAAAAGGTCTTCATCATCTTCATCTTTTTTTTCACCTTTCCCATCTAAAACGTCTGATGATGGAAGCTTGGAGCTATCACCATCAAGGTCAATATCAGGTGCGTCATCGTCATCATCAAAAGGCTCAAAATCATCATCATTGTTTTTATTTTTATCAACCATATCCCTACCTTGTTTGCTGCATATTCTCGTTAAAAACTGAAACTGCTTCAGAGCCGAAATAGACATTAATCTGCGGGGAAACTACATCAATAATGTAATAACCATTGGCAATATTATAACCCGTAGGTATTTCTCCGCCATCGTTTGAAACTATTCTGAATGTTGGTTGCATAGACTGGTTGAAACGAAGGTAGGTTTTTGTACCATCATCAAAAACTTCAGATGGTGAAATAGCCTCAGGGCCAGTAAGAGTATAATTGTAGTTATAATTATTTCCCATTACAGGGCTCATACCTGGCATGGTGGTCTGGTTGAAGTTCCCCATCATTCCCATTGGCTGCTGCATCATTGGTTGTACTGGAAAAGCCTGCGGTTGCGGCATCATATTTGCCCCTGGAACATAACCACTTGGAATTGCTACGTCAGGCACGGTTGCATTCATGTTCTGTGACATCATGCTATAAGGGTTAGCTGAAAGATTATTCTCTTCAGAGTCAGGGTAGTAGAACCTTACTAAATAAACTATCTCAGACAAGCTCTGCATTATGGATGAAAGTTCTATCTGGTAATTTCTTTTATCCGTAACCACTGTCATATTAGTAAGTACATCGGGCGCTATGGCTTTTATGAATATTCTGTTCTTCTGTGGTGTAAGTTTGAAATAACCTGAATTACCCACAGAAATAGTTTTTATCTTTTCGCTATCTTCAAACTGGATAGTAGTTTGATAACCAAAGGTTGTGGTTATTCTATAAACGTCATTCTTGCCATAGATTAACGTCCTTATTCTGGAGTCAGAGCCAACCACTTCAAGCGCCGAAACAGATACGGATGCCAAGATAAGTCCTATTGCAAGGATGTATGTACTAAAATTGCGTAGCATTAATTTCTTCGTTAATGTCATAATCAATTATTTGCAGACCAAGTGGGTTTAGGTACCTGTCTGCTTCACTTAACCCAGCATCAATATAAGCATATTTAAGCGAGATTAAGTAACTTTTTTTCCACTCAGGCGCATTATCTTTACTTCTGGTAGAAATTTTTGACTTATCAACTCTGACCTGTATCAGCTTCTGGTTTTCATCAATGTCAGTGATGGACTTAATCTTTGTTTCAACCTTAAAATCCATGCCGAAACCAAGAGGGCTATTAGGGTTGCTGGGGGATATTGAGGCGTTGAATTCATCATATACCTGTTGGGTGGAAAACAGCCTTACTATAGTGTAGTAATTATATATATGCTCTACACTGCTGTAATTCTCACGTGCCAGAATATATCTTACTAGTGATGAGTTCCTAAGCGCTTTGTCGGCCGCAAGCTCTCTTATTGCTTCATTATTTACCTTGGTAACTACGCCAGTATTATCTTCAACCTGAACAATAAAAGGTTCATAAACCTTTTCATTATTAAGCGCAATTACACCAGAGATGGTAAAGCCGAATATTACTACCATGCCAATAACCAGCAAAAATAACACGTTACGCTGAATGAGAACGGTCTCATACCTGTCCTGATACCAGTTTTTTACCTGATTATAGGTCTTCTCTGCGTTTTTTACTTTGTCTATGATCTTTTTCACGTGGTAGAAATTAATACTTGGTTAATTATACCATAAATTTTAACTAAATTACAGAAAATTAAGCTTAAAACCAATTAGAATAATTAACTGGATTAAATTAACCTTCCATCTTTTATTGTAATAACTCTGGATGCCCTATCAGAAATTTCTTTATTGTGTGTTGCAATTACAAGGGTTGAATTGTTTTCCCTTACCAACCCCCAGAAAAGCTCAATGATATTTGCTGAGTTTTCGCTATCCAGATTGCCAGTTGGTTCATCTGCAATTATGAGTTTTGTCTTATTGGCAAGCGCCCTTGCAATTGCAACTCTCTGTTGTTGCCCGCCAGAAAGTTGGAAGGGCTTGTGCTTTACCCTATCCTGCAATCCCACCTTTACTAGAACCTCATAGGCAGATATTTCCGCCAGTTTTTTATCAACACCAGAAATTAGCATTGGCATCATCACATTTTGCAATGCGGTGAAATCAGCAAGTAAATGGTGGTATTGGTAAACAAAGCCTAAATACTTATTCCTTATTTCAGTTCTTTTAGCATCAGATATATTTCTTATGTCATGATTAAATATCTCAAGGTTGCCGCTGTCAAAATCCATTAATCCACTTACTATCTGAAGTAATGTAGATTTGCCAGATCCGCTATAACCGATCAATGCTATCATCTCGCCTGAGTTTATTTCAAGGCTAATATCTTTCAGTACGTGTAGCTTTTCCTTGCCCTGATCAAAGGACTTGTTGAGGTTGGTAGTTTTTAGGATAACAGACATTTAAGTTGTTAAGTTGTTAAGTTG
>DQGZ01000048.1 GCA_003531345.1 Alphaproteobacteria bacterium
GTTCTTAGTTGTTAGTTCTTAGTTGTTAGAAAATTTTGAAAGAAACAAAGAGCAAAAAACTAACAACTAAAAACTAAGAACTTGATAAGTTTTTCCACCTCTATATAAAAACTTAAACCAAAAATAAAAGGATTAAAATGGCAAAAATAGCAATAGTGTATCACAGTGGATATGGGCACACTAAAAAAGTGGCGGATTTAGTGGCTGAAGGCGCAAAATCATCAGGTGCAGAAGTTAGTGTATATGATGCTGAAACAGCGATAGTAAAAATTGACGAGCTTGATAATGCTGATGCCATAATTTTCGGCTCACCAACCTATATGGGCGGCGTTTCAGCTAAATTTAAGGAATTTTGTGATGCAACTAGTAAAAAATGGTTTACTCAAGCTTGGAAAAATAAAATTGCAGCAGGATTCACCAACTCTGGCAGCTTAAGCGGTGATAAACAAGGAACATTGCAATATCTGGTAACCTTTGCCATGCAGCATGGCATGGTATGGGTTGGACAGGGTGAGCCGCCAGCAAGCTCCACAGAACACGGTGGCAAGCCAGAGCAGATCAACAGAATGGGCAGCCAGACAGGGCTTATGACCCAGTCAGACAATGCAGCGCCAGAAATCACACCATCAAAAGGCGATATTGAAACTGCAAAATTATTTGGCAAGCGCGTTGCTGAAACTACGGTAAAATGGTCTGGAAAATAGCTGCCAGTGGGATGAACTTACAAACAAAGACATATGAATTTGGAACCAGTAAGAGAAGCGTTGAGATAGGCGATATAATATATCTCTGCCAGAATTCCCCATTGAAATTGCAATGCGGGGTTGAGATAGAAAATTTCCCCGTTGCGTTTAAAATGTATGGTAAACTTAACGCTGATAAGTCAAACGCTATACTTATCTGCCATGCTTTAACTGGTGACCAGTACTTAATAGGTGACCACCCAGTAACTGGTAAAAAAGGTTGGTGGGAAGATTATTGCGGGAAAAACAAAACTATAGATACCGAACAATTCTGCCTGATAGTACCGAATGTTCTGGGCGGCTGTATGGGCACCCTTGGACCAAGAGAGACAAACCCAAAAAGCAATACAACTTATAACCTTGATTTCCCTGTCATCACCATTTCTGATATGGTTAACGTTCAGAAATTACTCATTGAAGAATTAGGCATTCAGAAACTAGCATGCGTAATTGGCGGCTCAATGGGCGGGATGCAGGCGTTAGAATGGGCGAGCAAATACCCTGATTTTATAAGTTCATGCTTGGTAATTGCTTCATCTGCTAAACACTCAGCGCAGAATATTGCCTTTAATGAAATAGGTAGGCAGGCAATAATGGCAGACCCAGACTGGTGCAACGGCAACTATATACAAGAAAACAAATTCCCTGGGAAAGGGCTTGCCATCGCCAGAATGATGGCACATATAACCTATTTATCTGAACAGGGTTTGCACCTTAAATTCGGCAGAAACCTTCAAGATAAGGAAGCACTTTCTTACGCTTTTGATGTAGATTTTCAGGTTGAAAGTTATTTAAGGCATCAGGGTTTTACTTTTGTGGAACGCTTTGACGCCAATAGCTACCTTTATATTACTCGTGCTATGGATTATTTTGACCTAGCGCAGGATTTTGGTGGAAACCTTGCAAAGGCATTTGAAAAAACCACCTGCCCAGTTGCTGTTATCAGTTTTTCATCTGACTGGCTATTTACAACCGCTGACGCAAAGCAGATAGTAAGGGCGCTTACCGCCTCCAGTTCTGATGTTTCATTCATAGAAATTGAAAGTGATAAAGGGCATGACAGCTTCCTGATACCTGATGAACAGCTTGAAAAAACCATAAAAGGTTTTTTAGGTAAAATTCAAGACGTTAGAAGTTAGATTTAAAATCTACTGCTGATTTTTAAAAAATACTCCAGATAATCTTGTGATGACACTATCTTAAGCCGTTATTGAAAATGCTTTTTGTACCTGTCTATGCCTATGCGCTAACGGCATGAGATGCATCTAGTTTGAAAAAATTGGAAAGACTTTAAATTCGGAGTATCGTCTAAAATGGCTCCCCGAGCAGGATTCGAACCTACGACCAATTGATTAACAGTCAACTGCGCTACCGCTGCGCCATCGGGGAATAACAATATTTATCAGTGCGAGACCTAATACTAATATTCTATTTCGTAAGCAAGCAAAAAATTTATATATGTGTTTTTTTATGATGCGACTGCGACTTTGCTTTTTTAGGGGGCAAGTTGTATATCGACAACTTCTCTAGAGTACCTAAGCCTTTCAATAATCGCAGTCATTGCAAATGCTCTAAAAACATGAATTGTAGCTTCTTCCTTGCAGCCCATTCTATATAAATAGTCCTAACACTCTGCCAAATGGGCAGCAAAAATTAGCATTGTTAGGTAAGTATAGACACATTTATACTCACCGAACAATTCTACAAAATTTAGTTGCTTTATTTGTTTTTGGTTTTTATTTTAACAAAAATTTTTTAATTTAATCAGGTATCTTATGAAAAAGATTTTAAACGGAATTCTTTTATTAGCTTCGGCTTCTCTATTGGCAAGCTGCTCTGTTACTTCAGTTGAGGGCGGCACAAAAGCGGCAACACAAAAAGGCGGCATACTTGGTTTAGTTACACAAGATGATGTTAAAACAGAAGCTGAAGGTGCATTTAAAGGCGCAAATGAAGTTATTATCGCAAGCTTTAAAGTTGCTTTTTATGAGTCTAAAAAAGATAGGGCAAAAGCAGGTATGGGATATGGCGGTGCTTCAACTGCCAAGTCTGAGCTTAAAGGCGTAAGTGACGCTGTAAGACAAGAAATCACGAATGCGGCTTATGCTGATTTTGTAAAAACTTTAAAAGCCAGTGGTTATAAAATTGCAGACAGAAGTGAATTGCTAAATGATAAGGATTTCAGCGGAGCTAAAGCTTATGATTTCCCATATGACGATGATGGAATTAAATATTACTCACCTGCTGCTTTAGGTAACAAAGCTTATTTCTTTTTAGGTGAATCTGCTGATTTTTCTGGCGGGTTTGCATTCGGGAATGCTGGAATGTCAGCGGCTAATTTCGCAGAAAAAAATGGCAAGGCTGTAATATCAGCCCTTTACACAATTGATTTCTTAAACGCTGATGGTGATGGAAATAGCAGATGGGCATCAACTTCAACTATGCAAGTTGGGCAGGGAATTTCTGTTAAACCAGGAAGTAAAATTGTAATGACAACAGGTCACGGCGGCCCTTTCAGCCCTAAAACTGGTAATGTATCTCTAGGGCAACCAGTTTATTCCACTAAAGAGTTCGGCACGATTAAAAACACTTCATCTGATGCATACAAAGCGGCTGAAACAGCTTTAAACATCGCATCTGCGTTGTTAGGTGGTGGCACAAACCAAACTAGAAGTTTTGAGGTAACGGCAAACCCTTCAAAATATAAAGCTGTTGCTGCTGATGTAATTAAAGATACAAACAAAGCTTTAGTCGCTAAAATGGCTGGCTTGAGATAGATGTCTTTTACTGTGAAGCTTATTTAGCTAAGCAAGTCAGCTTCACAGAAATTTTATTCTAGAATGCTTACCCATTATTTATATTGAGTTGAAGTGATAACACATTCAAAGCAATTTTTGGTAAAAAAGAGAGAAAAGGACACGTTGCCAAAAAGGAAAACATCTTAGTTAAACCAGTGATTAAAGTTGCAAACTTTAGCTTAGCAAGCTATAATTAAGCCCATAAAAAGCGTTTTATGGCAGCAAAATCACAATCACCAAGATATAAAGATCTACTTTTATTAGTTGAAAGAAGTTATGCAGGAAGATCTGAAGTTGTAAGTCCAGAATTAGTAAATTTAACATTTATTGATGGGCTTTTGAACTCAAAAGATTCAGAAATCTCATCTACAAATGGCTTGGTTTCTTTTCAAGATGGAATAGCAAAGCTTTCTGAGTCTACTCTGACCATACTATTATAGGTCTACTAACTGATGAAAACCAAGTTGATTTAAGGGCCTGTGTTGTAGCAAAAAGAATTTTAGACTTTGACCCTAACTTTTCACAAGAAGTTTTAAAAAAGCTTATTCAAACCCCAGAATTAGTTATTGATGTCAAATCATTACAGATTCCCAAAACTGCTTTGCTAAGAGAGTTAATGCCTCCTAAAAAGTCTGATGCAAAGGAAGGAGACCCAGAAAGAGAGAAGCTAAAAAAGCTAAGCGAAGGATTAAACGGAGTATCTTACACAGATTCTGAGATTAATGAAATGGTAAAAAATGGAGTTTTTACCACAGCTTTTGGCGCAAATGATTATTATTATAGTTTAGCTGTTGGAGAAAAATTTTCTGCTAATGGGATAAATTATCTTGAAGAAACCACACCAAGCAAACCTATAATAAATATTATTCTCGCAAGACCAGAAGAGGGTGAGCAATTGCAAGGTGAAGTAAACCCAAGCGCCCAACATTTATATTCCGTTGTTGATGATACTTCTGAGCATAAATATCCACAATCTTTGCTTGCCATGATAACTGATTCCTGCTCTGCTTACTGCAGGTTTTGTTTCAGAAAAGATTTGCTTAATGACATAACGGAAAAAGCTCTAAAAGATCTTGTTACCAAAATTAACGCAGGCAATGTAAAAGGAAATGAAATAGATGGAAGACTAGAAGAAATAATAACTATGCAAAAAATTGAAAACTTTCCTAAAGAAGAAGTTTTGCAAAAATTAAGAACAATTACTCAAGGTAGTTTAGATGAAACTCTAAAATATAGAGAATTTACTGATGGATTAATAGATTTTACCTCTGATTATCTGCACTTTAAGCAAGCATCAAAAGATGCTGATAAAATATATGATTATATAAACTCATACAATAACATATTTCTTGAAGGAAAAGATTTCAAAGAAATTGATGGTAGAACATATTATAAAATGACAGAAATTGTGTTTTCTGGTGGTGACCCAATGGTAGATCGGAAGAGCAC
>DQGZ01000091.1:0-290 GCA_003531345.1 Alphaproteobacteria bacterium
AAAAGCAGATTTTTCAGTTTGTATGTATGGTGTAGTTAATCATGTTCAAGGTCAAGAAAATAGAGTTGAAATATATAAAACACTGAAAGAAGTTACTAAAGATAAAGGCTATGTATTTTTGACAGTTGCTTCACAAGAAAGATTTAAAAAAGAGCAAGGAGTTTTTCGTTATAAAATGAAAGTTAAAGATGAGGATGTTGCGGGCTTTGAAAAAGGTGATTTACGATATACAAGAAAAGATGATGGTGGAAAAGTTGTAACTGACGATAATGGTAGGCCAATGGAAATTT
>DQGZ01000091.1:437-5140 GCA_003531345.1 Alphaproteobacteria bacterium
GGAAAAATGGGCGGCAATATGGCAGAGCGCCTGCTAAATGATGGTCATGAAGTTGTAACTGACAATAATGGTAGGCCAATGGAAATTTTTTATCATCCTTATCAGAAAAAAGAATTTTCTGGTGAATTGGGTAAGGCAGGGTTAGAGCCATCTGGCATAAGACCTAACATGACGACAATATTAACTAATAACCCGAAAGATTTGTTATTAGATAAATTAAAAGCTAAAGTAGATTCTCTTTTATCATATGTTATTCCAAATGGATTGGTAGCAAATTTATCTTCTTATTATCAAGCGCTTTGTAAAGTTAGCAAATCTAATGATGTTGCTCGGTAAAATTCAAACAGATAATATCTACTATTAAATAAGTCGGAATTATAGAGCTTATATACTTGAACCTAAAAAGAGCGTTTGTTGAAAGAGGGGGGGCTAAACAACAAGCTTTTATGCTTCTGTTCGTCAGTATAGAGACGCTGTTAAAGAATTATCAGGTTTAGAACAGCTTACAATTAATATCGGGGGTGGTAAAACTATAGGATTTCGAGGAATGAGCATAGGCAATAAAAAAGGCCATATAAATTGGCTTTTTCTTTTTAGTTTAATATTATTAGCTATGAATTCTTCTATCTTGAAATTACATCCAGCCTTTTTCACGGAAATATTTTATAGAACCATTATGCAAAGGTGCAGTATTACCATCTTTTACAAGGTTTTTTGGCTCCAGTATTGAGAATACAGGGTGAAGTGTTTTAAAATTCTCAAAGTTTTCAAAGACTGCTTTTACAACCTGATAAATAACTTCTTCATCAACGTCTTCAGTTGAAACAAAAGTTGCCTTAACGCCGAAGGTTTTTATATCCTTCTCATTGCCGCTATACATTCCACCTGGGATGACAGTGTATGAATAAAAAGGAAACTGGTTTATTAACCTATCAATATCCTTGTCACTAACTTCCAGTATTTTGGCATTGCAAGTGGTTGTAACTTCCTGAACTGCGCCATTTGGGTGTCCTGCTGCATATATCATTACATCAATTTTTCCATCACATAGTGCTTGTGCTTGTTCAGAGGCACGAAGTTCATTAGCAGATTTAAAGTCATTCATAGACCAGCCTTTTACCTCCATTATAGCTTCCATGGTAGCACGCTGACCAGAACCCTGATTGCCAATATTAACTCTCTTACCTTTAATATCATCAAGTGTAGTTATTCCTGAGTCAGCACGAACAACAACTGTAAATGGTTCACTATGAAGAGAGAAAAGGCTGCGTAATTTTTTATCTGCCCCTAGTTCTTTAAAAGGACCAGTTCCCATATAGCTGTGGTATTGCCAATCACTTTGTGCAACTGCAACTTCAAGCTCACCCGCACGCAGTGCGTTCAGATTGTAAACCGAACCACCAGTTGATTCGACCGAACATCTAATGCCATGTTCTTTCCTGCCCCTGTTTACCAGCCTGCATATTGCGCCGCCAGCTGGGTAGTAAACGCCAGTAACGCCGCCTGTGCCTATAGTTATATATTTATCTGCTGCTATAGAAGTTGTAGGTGTGAAATATGCAAAAGAGCCTAAAACAAAAAGAAATAATATGATAATCTGTTTATTCATAATAATATCCTAAATAGGTTTAAAGTTTGTACTTATTAATGATTGTTATATTTGATTATAAAATAATCAAGAGGAATTTATAGCTGATTAAGGTGAATATTGCACAACCCCTATATTTGTAACCATATTTTACCATTTTAAAAACCTTTTTGGCAGCAAGTAAGCTATAATTGCAAAGATTATTATAGGCACATAATGATATAGAATGGTTTGGTAAATAGACGGGTCAGAAGGCTCCAGACGTAATGCAAGTGCTGAAAGTGATGTTGCATAAGTTAGTACATAGAATGAAAGTAGGTTAGGCTTTGTAGTTGCTGCTTTTCTAACCTCAAGAAAAAGAAAAAAAGTTGGAATAATGGCGCTGAAGGTAATACAGCCTATACATATCATGCCTTGTTTATGGTCTATTGGCAGGTTTTCTGTATAATTAATGCAAAGATATACCAGCACTGCCACAAATAATATAATTGAAATTGTGGGAAGAATCAGAACGGACTTTTTCTGCGAATGGTCTGGCAAGGCAAGGTTCAGGCTTGAATAAAGGCTGGTTAATATCAGTAACACTAGGCAGGTAATCTCAATAAAATAATGTGTTTCCGCCAATTTTATTGAAAGGTCACTGCGTATACCAAAATAAAATGAAATGCCAGTTAGGTAAATAATTGTGTAGATTATCCATTTGGCAAACTGCCTGTTTACAGAGAAAACAGGCTTTAAGGCTGAATCCTCAGAAAGTTTGGATATAAGGTTGTTTATATTTTTATCTTTCATCTTTTTATCTTTTCCCTCAATATTTTATAAGCCCTGTGGGCGGTTACCTTAACATCGGACTCACTAAACCCAAGTTCAGCCGATACCTGCCTTACAGACATTTCCTTATAGTACATCAGGTTGAGTATCTTCTGCTGTTTTTCATTTAATTTCGCAATTGCGCTATTAATATCTTCGCTGGCAATACTGGTTTCGGTTACGTCATTTTCCTCTTCAATATCAAAATTCTCATCTATCGGGAAGGTATGGTATCTATTATCCTTATAGAATTTCCGCAAATAATCATTGACCCTAAAACTGATTATTGAGATCAGCCATGGCTTTAGAGGGCGGTTACCATCATAAGTATGGCGAGCTTTATGAACTGAAATAAGAATCTCCTGAATTACATCTTCCTGCTCAGATTCATTGAATATTTTGTTTTTCAGGCTTTTTTTAAGGTAGTTGCTGAATATTTTTAAAAATTCAGCGTAGCTGTGTTTGCTGCCATAATTGGCTTCAATGAACAGTTTCTCCAATGTTATTTCCAGTTTTAAAGACAATGCTATGAATTATTTGTAACCTTCCTAGTGATTATAGAGAATAACATAAAAAACCAACCTAATTTTTATACAAATCTCTAAAGTGGTTCATTTAATAAAAACATCAATTGAGTGTTTTATAAAATATACAAGCAAGCTGGAAAGTTTGCTTTTACTTATTATAAGGCTATGGATAGCTAATATTTTCTGGAAGTCAGGCATACTAAAGTTTAATGATTTTAGCAGTGCAATTGAATTATTCACAAATGAGCATCCTGTACCATTCCTGCCACCAGTAATAGCGGCTTATTCTGCTGTAATATTTGAGCTTGGCTGTTCTATTCTTCTGGTACTAGGTCTTGGCGCAAGGTTTGCTGTTATTCCGTTATTAATTATGACAGCTGTAATACAATTCACCTATTTCACGCATGATGACCATTTCTACTGGGCAATTTTACTAAGTGTGATTTTAGTAAGGGGCGCTGGCTTCTTTAGTGTGGATAGGCTAATCAGATATAAGATGTGAAACCCTATATAGGAAAAAATTTTATTGGTATTCCTTGAAGGGAACTTAAATTTGTGTTACAATGCCTGTGCTCGCAAGAGATATGACAATAAACATTCTCTCATAATAGACATATTGGACTCGGGGGCGGTACCCGACATCTCCACCTAGAAAAATTCATTATAAAGTTTTTCTTGTTGGGGATGAAACAGGATCGACAAGTGCAGTAAAAGTTTGAATTTTGTCCGGTATTATACCACCGCAAAGGGTTAAAACTACAAATGCAAACGACAATTTTGCTTTTGCTGATCTTAAATTAGCTGCTTAAGTCCTCAGGGATTTTAGCTGATTTTTGATTGCGGGGTTTGGCAGCGTTTTCCTAGCAACAGAAAAATGCTGATCTGCACTCTATTATTTTCTGAGCTTTCGTATAAAATTCATTAGCTTACTTACAAAATCATCATTGATACCAAGAAAACCTTTAAGGTGATTATAAACAACCAGAGCTTTCTTATCAAGCCAGATAAATAGTCTTTTTGTTAAACTATCATCAGGTGTGTGTTGATAGTTGGTTGCAACTTTAACTGGTGGAGTTTTTTCCTCAGTAAAATAATATAAAGCGATTGATTTTCTTGTTCTATCATCAGGGCAGGTAAGTGGGTGAGGGTGACCATGAAAAGAATCAAGGTCAGTATTAAATATTACACACCTGTTAAATAGCGGCAAAATTTTCTTAAAGCATTTTTTCATGTCTTTTGTCCATAACTCAAGTTGTCCGCCATATTCATCTTTCCAGTCTTTATTAAGATAAAGCAGAACATTCACTCTGCGTTTCCATAATTTATTATGGGGGTGAGTGGTAAAATCAGCGTGGATATTTAAAAAGCCACCTTTTCTGATCTGGTGTATTCCTCCGCCTTCAAGTGAAGTATCGGGGAAAAGATTTTTTATACCTGTTATCTCCCGAAGTAGAGATACAAATTTTTCAGAATTTAGTTCATCAATAATCTTTAACAACTCATCAGGAATGTAATCTCTTTTATTTAAGCCGCCTTTATTCTCATTATAATGCTGATAATGTATCCAGCCATCATTATCAATTGCAGGGAATTTTTTTAGAGCTTCATCTAAAACTCCTTCATTTAAAAAATTATCAATAACTATATGCGGAAATTCTTCTGCCTGAGAGTACTGAGAGTTTATATCAGCAGCTTCATTCATATATTTCTGGTAGTTAAGAAGTTCATCCATATGGTTAAAGTATATTGTCTGGCAAGACTATCAGAGTGATGCCCTA
>DQGZ01000044.1:0-557 GCA_003531345.1 Alphaproteobacteria bacterium
TTATATCAATTATCAGTGCTTGAAAATTAAAATGATGTTTGTAACGCTTCTGGCAAAAGTTTTTAATCATTTGCCTGACAAATCTTTTGATCATATTGATTGCTGTTTTTCTGGGCTGTATGAAATACCTCAGAAGTTAAGGTGGCGAACAAAAATGAAATTCATATTCACCGTATATGACCTTACGCCAATATTATTCCCGCAATATTTTGAGTTGTCAGACCCGAAGAAGCATTTTCTCTACAAGGCATTTACAAATATAAAAAAAGACTGGAAAGTTTTCTGCATATCAAAATGCACAAAAAAAGATTTTTTGAATTTCAGACCTGATTTTCCTGCTGAAAACACTTTTGTATCATTACTTGCAGCTTCGGAGAGTTTTTACAAATGCAACTCGGAGAATAAATTCATGCAGGTAAGGGAGAAATATAACCTGCCTGAAAGCGGTGAGTATATACTTAGCCTTTGCACCCTTGAGCCCAGAAAAAACCTTGTAACCCTGCTGTTGGCTTTTGATGAATACGTAAAAAGAACTGGCAATGAAAAAGTAAAATTGG
>DQGZ01000044.1:887-1261 GCA_003531345.1 Alphaproteobacteria bacterium
CCCCCGAATTGCAGGGCAGGGTTATATTAACAGGTTTCGTTGCAGATGAAGATCTTGCCTCACTATATTCAAACTCCATTATGTTCATATATGTTTCCATTTATGAAGGGTTTGGACTACCAATATTAGAGGCGATGAAATGTGGCTGTGCTGTTATATCTTCAAACACCTCATCAATGCCAGAAGTAGGTGGAGACAGTGTGGCTTATACAAACCCTGCTGATATAAATGAAATAAGCAATATTATTGAAAGGCTTGCAACCGATGAAATATACAGAAATGAATTAGCAATGCGTGCATTAAAGCGTTCAGGTGAATTCAACTGGCAAAAAACTGCCGCAAGAATTATTGAAGAAATTACCTGCTAACAGAAC